>DASSJT010000131.1:0-5648 GCA_035691065.1 Dermatophilaceae bacterium | reverse complement strand
CGCTCGTTTTGGCCGTGTCCCACATGGCCGATAGACTTTCCCGGTTCTGTTGATGCGCCCAATCCCGGAAGTGACCCCCTGAGCAGCCTGGACCCGAGAGCGCCGCTCGTGCTCGACACACGCGAGCTCGGCCGCCGCCCGGGGTCCCAGCGTCAGAGGTCGTTCCGGGCCGAAGCCCCAGCAGAGCTCGGCATCGAGGTCCTCCGTGTCCCCGAAGGTGCGCCGGTCGAGATCGACCTGCGCCTGGAAGCGGTCATGGAGGGCGTGCTCGTCACCGGGGAGGCAGACGCCGACCTGGAGGGGGAGTGCGTACGGTGCCTGGAACCGATCGAGGACACCGTCCACGTCGACTTCCAGGAGCTGTTCGTCTACGACGACCCGGACACCCGGGAGATCGACGACGACGAGGATGTCGGCCGGCTCGAGGGAGACCTGCTCGACCTCGAACCGGTGCTGCGGGACACGGTGGTGCTGGCACTGCCGTTCCAGCCGCTGTGCCGGGAGGACTGCCCCGGGTTGTGCGCCGAGTGTGGCGCGCGGCTCGCGGACGATCCCGGTCACGCCCACGAGGAACCGATCGACCCCCGCTGGGCGGGCCTTTCTCAGGTGACAGCCGAGATGGCAGGCGGACTGGCCCCCGCGACCGACGACGACAAGCGGGCCGACTCCGGCCCCGAGAAGGAGTAACCGTGGCTGTCCCGAAGCGGAAGATGTCGCGCAGCAACACGCGCCACCGCCGTTCACAGTGGAAGGCCTCCGCGCCCCAGCTGGTGACCTGCAGCAACCCCGCGTGCGGCTCGAAGCACCTCCCGCACCGCGCGTGCCCCCAGTGCGGCCAGTACGGCGCGCGTGCCGAGCGGCGTCAGGTCCTCTGACAGCCTCCGGCGCCCCGTCGGACCCGGCCACCACGGCGGACGACCGGCTGGACGCGTTGCGCGAACAGCTCGGCGGTCCTGAGCTGACCGACGAGCTGCTGGACCTTGCCCTGACGCACCGGTCCTACGCGTACGAGCACGGTGGCCTGCCCACCAACGAGCGGCTGGAGTTCCTCGGCGACTCGGTGCTCGGGGTGATCATCACCGAGACGCTCTACCTCACCCAGCCCACGCTCTCCGAGGGGCTGCTGGCCAAGCTGCGGGCGGCCGTCGTCAACGCCCGCGCGCTGGCCGAGGTGGCCCGCACCATCGGCCTGGGCGACCACATCAAGCTCGGCAAGGGCGAGGAGTCGACCGGCGGCCGCAACAAGGCCTCGATCCTCTCCGACACGGTCGAGGCCGTGATCGGTGCGGTCTACCTCAGCGGCGGATTCGACAACGCGGCACGGATGATCCATCTGCTCTTCGACCCGCTGCTGGAGTCCGCAGCCGGACTCGGCGCCGGCCTGGACTGGAAGACCAGCCTCCAGGAGCTGTCCTCGATCCACGAGCTCGGCGTCCCCGAGTACCTGATCGAGGACGAGGGCCCCGACCACGAGAAGACCTTCACCGCGCAGGTGCGCGTGGGCAACCGGATGCACGGCCACGGCGTCGGCCGGTCGAAGAAGGAGGCCGAGCAGCAGGCCGCCGAGGCTGCGTACCGCACGCTCGCCCAGGAGTACGGCGACCCGACCGTCACGGCCGCCGCGACCAACGGTCGGGGTGCCTGAGCTCCCCGAGGTCGAGGTCGTCCGTCGCGGCCTCGAGGCGCACGTGCTCCACCGGCCCGTCGACGCGGTCGAGGTGCTCCACCCCCGTCCGATCCGCCGGCACCTGGCCGGCCCCGACGACTTCGTCGCCCGGCTGACCGGGCGCACGTTCACCGACGCCCGCCGCCGCGGCAAGTACCTGTGGCTGCCCCTCGACACGGGCGACGCCCTACTCGGCCACCTCGGCATGAGCGGCCAGATGCTGGTGCAGCCGGCCGGCGCTCCCGACGAGCGGCACCTGCGGGTGCGGTTCCGGTTCGCCGACGACGGCCCCGAACTGCGGTTCGTCGACCAGCGGATGTTCGGCGGCCTCTCCTTCGCCGAGGGCGGCGCGGAGCTGCCCACCGAGATCGCGCACATCGCGCGCGATCCGCTCGACCCGGCGTTCGACGAGCCCGCCTTCGTGGCCCGTCTCCGCCGTCGAACGGCGGGCGTGAAGCGGCTGCTGCTCGACCAGGGGCTGATCAGCGGTGTCGGCAACATCTACGCCGACGAGGCGCTCTGGCTGGCCCGGCTGCACGGCGACCGTCCCGGCAACCGGCTGCGCCGCGCCGACGTCGAGCGGGTGCTCGCGGGCGCCCGTCAGGTGATGCTCCAGGCACTGGGGGAGGGCGGCACGTCCTTCGACGCGCTCTACGTCAACGTCAACGGCGAGAGCGGCTACTTCGAGCGTTCCCTGCGGGCCTACGGGCAGGAGGGACGGCCCTGCGCGCGCTGTGGCACGCCGATCGTGCGCGCGTCGTTCATGAACCGCTCGTCGTACTTCTGCCCGACCTGCCAGCCTCGCCCCCGACGGCGTCGGCCGGCCACCAGCGGTGGCGGCGGCGGTCCGGTCGCAAGCAGGTGACGAGCAGGGGTCGACACGGCCTTGGGCGGCGTGCGACTCTTGGAGATGGCCTGAGAACGCTCGGACCGCCCCCACCCCCGCGAGAGGACATCCATGGCCAAGGCACTCCTCGGACACATGGGCACCGACCCCCGAATCAACGCCCGCCTCGCGTCCGAGAATCGCCTCCTGCGTCAGCGGGTCGCCGACCTCGAAGCTCACGTGATCCGGCTCCAGGCCGAGAACGACGCTCTCGCGTCCGTCTCGCACCAGGAGCTCCTCACGCTCGACGAGAGCATGCAGCCTGCCTGACCCGGCATCACCAGCGCCGGTCCGACAATCCGGTTGACCGGCTGGTCGAAGCCACGGTTGTGTGACGCCTCGTGAACCTCCTCGAGACGGTGGTCCCTGCTCGTCTGGGCGCGCCGTTCCGCTGGCTGCTCGCGTCGTCGTGGACCAGCAACGCCGGTGACGGGATCGCGCTCGCCGCCGGGCCGCTGCTGGTGGCCTCGCAGACCTCGAACGCGACGTACGTCGCCCTGGCGGCGCTGCTGCAGCGGCTGCCGTGGCTGCTGTTCGGGCTGTACGCCGGCGTGCTGGCCGACCGCCTCGACCGCCGACTGGTCGTGATGACCGCTGACGTCCTGCGGGCCGTGGTGCTCGCCGTGCTCGTGGTCTCGATCGTCACCGACCGCGTGAACATCGCGGTGGTGCTGGCTGTCATGTTCCTGCTCGGGACCGCGGAGACGTTCGCCGACACGACCACCAGCGCGCTCACGCCGATGGTGGTCGGCAAGCGGGACCTCGGCATCGCCAACGCCCGGGTCATGGGCGGGTTCATCGTCGCCAACCAGCTGGCCGGGCCGCCGATCGGCGCCGCCCTCTTCGCGGCCGGCACCGCGTGGCCGTTCGTGGCCCAGGCGGTGCTCGTCGCGCTCGGGGTGGTCCTGGTCTCGCGGGTGGTCCTGCCGCGCCACGGCGTCGACCGGGAGGCCACTCCGACGCGGGTGCTCGACGACATCCGCGAGGGCTGGCACTGGCTGTGGCACCACCCGCCGGTGCGCACCCTGGCGCTGACCATCGTCACGTTCAACGTCACCTTCGGCTGCGCCTGGGCGGTGCTGGTGCTGTACTCCCGCGACCGGCTGGGCATGGGCGAGGTCGGGTTCGGACTGATCACCACGGTCAGTGCGCTCGGTGGCCTGGTGGGGACGGCGGCCTACGGCTGGCTGGAGCGGCACCTCGGCCTGGCCATGATCATGCGGGTGGGGCTGGTGATCGAGACCCTGACCCACCTGGTCCTGGCGCTGACCACCTCGGCGTGGCTGGCGCTGGTGGTGTTCTTCGTCTTCGGGGTGCACGCGTTCGTCTGGGGCACCACGTCCACGAGCGTGCGGCAGCGCGCCGTGCCGACGGAGATGCAGGGTCGCGTGGGCAGCGTGTACATGCTCGGCGTGATGGGCGGCATGGTGGCCGGGGCCGCGATCGCCGGACCGCTGGCGAACCAGTGGGGGATCACCGCACCGTTCTGGTTCGCCTTCGTGGGCTCCGCGGTGATCCTGGCGCTGATCTGGAACCAGCTCGGGCACATCGCGCACGCCGACGAGGAGACGCTGGCCGGGGAGCCGGCCTGAGCTACTCCCCTGGGTAGGACCCCAGGCTCCACTCGTTGCCCTCGGGGTCGGCCACGGTGCTGCCCCGTCCGCCGTAGTCCATGTCGGCCGGCTCGCGCACCGTGGTGAACCCGTGCTCGAGCGCCCGGTGGTGCAGCCGGTCGACGTCCGCGTCCTCGGTGACGACGAGGTAGGCGATCGCGACACCGGTGGGGGCGTCGCCCGACGCCGAGCCGAACATGATCCCACCGCCGCCCGGCCAGCTCATCTGGGCATGGTCGACGCGGTTGGGATCCTCAGCCGAGACGTGTGCCGCCGTCCTCTCGAAGCCGAGCCCGGCGGCCAGGTAGTCCAGCGCCGCGACGGCATCGCGGTAGCGGAGGGAGTGGAAGAGGGTCGTGTTCGCGGTCATGGCACCGAGACTGCCGCGGTCGGCGGTGCCGGGTCTTGGACGAATGGGTGCTCGGCGCGGAGGTACTCGCGCGGCGAGTAGCCGGCGATCTCGCGCCACTCGCGGTTGAGGTGCGGCTGGTCGGCGTAGCCGCTGACCGCCGCCACCTCCGCCAGCGGCAGGCCCGCCGCCATCCGCTGCCGGCTGCGGTCGAACCGGGTCACCCGCGCCGCCTCCTTGGGCGTGAGCCCGAACTCGGCCCGGAACCTCCCGCCCAGGCGTCGCCGGCTCCACCCGACGGCGGCGGCGATGTCTGCGACCCGGGCGGTGCCGCCGGTGCGTTCGACGAGCGACCAGGCCCGCTCGAGCTCCGGGTGGGGGAGTCGGGCCGGCGCGTGGGCGGCCACCGCCGCCAGGAGTGCCCGGTCGAGGGCCGCGAAGCGTGCCTCCCAGGTCGCGCCCGCCATCTCGTCGTACGCCGGAAGGGGGAGGAGGTCGGCCAGGGACACCATCGCGCGGGCGAGGTCGCCGGCGGGGACGCCGAGCAGCGCCCGGCACCCGAGCGGTGTCAGACCGAGCTGGAGGCCGTGCTGGAGGCCTTCGTGCCGGATGTCGACCGGGATGCTGTGCAGTCCGGACGCGAGCCCCCAGTAGCGCCCGCGCGTCTCCTCGTGTCCGTGCCAGGCGAGGTCGATCGGCTCGTCGAACGCGATCACGACGGTCAGCCGGTCGGACGGCATCCCGCGGTGCCGGCCGGGCGCGGGCGCGGGGTGCCGGTAGCCGATGTAGGGGTCGACGTACGCCCGCAGGGCCGGGTGCGGGCACCGCCGGAGCGACTCGCCCTCCATGCATGCCACGCTACGCCCGGCACGCGACCACCTCCCCGGATCGGGGGCGACCCGCAGGTAGGGTGAGCCGCGCTGACTTCCCCCGGACCGGTGCCCCGGTCCGCCCAGCGTGCCTTGCCGACCGCACCACGCGACCGATCGCTCAGGGGAGCTCGTCCTTGTACCTCAAGAGCCTGACCATGAAGGGCTTCAAGTCCTTCGCGTCCGCCACGACGCTCCAGCTCGAGCCCGGGATCACGTGCATCGTCGGCCCCAACGGCTCCGGCAAGTCCAACGTCGTCGACGC
>DASSJT010000130.1:0-3620 GCA_035691065.1 Dermatophilaceae bacterium | reverse complement strand
ACGTACTGGGTCAGCGGTTCGACGAGCCGGGTGAACTCGGTGGGGATGACGAACTTGGTCGACGGGCTGGCACCGAGCGCCTTGAGTGCCTCGAGGTACTGGAGGGCCATGGTCTTCTGGTCCACCCCGGTGGCGGCCCGGAAGATCCGGGTCAGGGCCTCGCTGAAGCCTTCGGCGCGCAGGATCGCCGCCTGGCGGTCGCCCTCGGCCCTGAGGATCTCCGACTGCTTCTGGCCTTCGGCCACGTTGATCGCCGCCTGGCGGGCGCCCTCCGACTCGGTGATCACCGCGCGTCTGGTCCGTTCCGCGGAGAGCTGACGGTTCATGGCGTCCTGGACGTCCCGCGGCGGCGTGATCTCGCGGATCTCGACCGTCGTCACCTTGCCGCCCCAGCGCTCGGTGACCTCGTCCAGCTTGACCCGGAGGACCTCGTTGATCTGCTCGCGCTTCGAGAGCACCTCATCGAGGAGGATGTCGCCGATGACGGCTCGTAGGGTCGTCGACGCGATCCCCAGCAGCATGCTGTCGAGTCGCTGCGGGGCCAAGACGCTCTTGAGCGGGTCGACGATCCGCCAGTAGACGAGGAAGTCGACGTTGATGGGGGCGTTGTCCCTGGTGATCGTCGTCTGGCTCGGGACCTCCGTGAGCGTCTCCCTGAGGTCGACCTTGATGGGGCGGTCGATCACCGGGATGAGGAACCTCAGACCTGGGTTGCGGACCATCGACTCGTTGGTGCGTCCGAGCCGGAAGACGACCATCTTCTGGTACTGCTGGACGACGCGGACCGAGAGGTAGATGACGACGATCGCGACCACGGCAAGGAAGGCTGCAATGGCGAGGGTGACGGCGACTTCCACGGTGGCTCCTTGGCTACGGGGTTCCGGCCGCGTCCTGAACGGCCGGCACAGGCTCGACGAGGACTGTCAGGCCGTCCGTCCCGACGACCCGCACTGGCAACCCGCGGAGCAGTGTCTGGTCGTCGGCGGCTCGGGCGGTCCACTCCTCGCCCGCGGCGTAGATAGACCCGACAGGCTGAAGCGGCCGGCGCACGAGACCGGTCGTGCCGACCTCGACGCTGGCCAGGTTGATGTCCGATGGGTCGGCCATGCGACGGGTCCGGATTGCTGTCGTCGAGATGAGGATGCCGAAGCCGGCCGCCGCCGCGGTGACGACGATGATCAGCGGCAGGGCGACCCGCACATCCGGCTGGAACGGACCGCTCTCGGTGTAGAGCGCGGACGCGCCGAGCAGGAAGCAGACCACCCCGCCGACGGTGAGCAGACCGTGCGACGTCACCGTGGGCTCGAGGGCGAACATGAGGATCGCGATGCCGATCAGCACGAGGCCGCCGATGTTGAGCGGCAGGCTGCCGAACCCGATGAACGCCAGGATGATGGCGATCGCCCCGAGGAACCCCGTGACGAAGTTCGGGTTCTGCAGCTCGAACAGGAGTCCGTAGAACCCGACCGCGAACAGGATCAGCGCGATGTTCGGGTCGGCGAGCAGGTGGAGGAAGCCCTGGAACGGGTTGAGCGGCGCCTGCCGGATCGGCGCACCCGCGAGGTGGAGGGTGACGCTGCGGCCGCCCACCTCGATGGTCCTCCCGTCCGCCCCCCGGACGACGTCGGCGACTGAGGACGCGAGGCCGTCCACCACGCCGAGCGAGACCGCCTCCCGCGCCGGCGACGACCGGGCGTCCTTGACGGCCGCCACAGCCCAGTCGACGGGCCGGTGTCGTTCCTCGGCGATCGAGGTCGCCCAGGCGATCGCGTCGTTGAGGACCTTCTTGCCCAGCGTGCCTGAGATGTCCTGACCGGACGAGTCGATCGGTGAGGCTGCCCCGATCCTCGTCCCAGGTGCCATGAAGGCGAGGTTGGCCGACAGCGTGATGAACGTGCCGGCGCTGGCCGCATACCCGCCCGACGGCGCGACCCAGACGATCACCGGGAGGCGCGCGTCCAGGATGTCCGAGACGATCTTCTGGGTCGCATCCAGGCTGCCGCCCGGCGTGTTGAGCTCGACGACGACGGCGCGCGCCTGAGCGTTTGCGGCGCTGTGCAGGGCGCCCCGCAGGTACTCCGCCATGATGGGGTCGACAACACCCGTGGTCGGCAGGACCATGATGGCGCCCTTGGCGTCGGCGCCACTCGCGGCCGGGGCGAGACCCACCAGTCCTGCGACCGAGAGCAGGGCCACCATGATGGCGCGGCGGCGATTGAGACGGTGGCTCACCCGACGACCTCCGTGGTCGTGGTTGCGCCCACGACCTCCCCCTCATCGTACTGCCGATGGCAGATGCGAAGCTCGGCGCGGGACTGGCCCTGCCGCCTGGGAGCGCCGTGGAGCCCGCGGGGCTCCCACTAGGCTCGCGATCATGAGGGAGCCTCGGGCCGCGGCACCAGAACCGCCGGCAGTCGCCGTGAACGAAGTGCGGATCCTGGAGGGTCCAAACCTCTACTTCACCCGGCCGGCGGTCAAGGTCACCCTCTCGGCTCCGGGATACCTCGGCAGTGACACCGCAGCGCTGAAGGCGCTGGCCGCCGCCGTCGGCCTGCGCCGCTCCTCGCCGGGGGCGCCTCACACCGACCAACGCCAGCGCTTCACCATGCGTCTGGCCGAACGCGCCGTCCGTCTCCTCGCCCGCAGTAGCGGGATCGCCCGTCTGGGCGTGCGCGCGCGGGCCGGGCGAAGGGTCGATGACATCGTGGTGGCCTTCGTGTGGCGCAGCCGGGGAAGGGGCCAGGCCCTGGGCGAGGTGCTGGAGGAGACGCTGTTCGCGTGGCTGCGCGGCCAGGACCCGGCGGCGGCCGTGGCGGCCGGTGCGGAGAAGGTGGTCTCGGCGCCGGCGGGTGCGCAGCCGATGGTCATCACTCCGGCGATCCCGGTCGCGTCGGTGACCGGGACCAACGGCAAGACCACGACCACCCGGATGCTGGCCCACATCGGCATGACCGCGGGGCTCAAGACGGCATGGAGCTCCACCGACGGGGTTGTCGCACAAGGCGTCATGGTCGAGCCCGGCGACTACTCGGGACCGGCCGGAGCACGCGCGGTGCTGGCAACCCCTGGCGTGCAGCTCGGCATCCTCGAGACGGCGCGCGGAGGGATGCTCCTGAAGGGCATGGGCGTGACCACGAACGACGTCAGCGTCGTCACGAACGTCTCGGCCGATCACCTGGGCCTGCAGGGCATCGACACCCTCGACCAGCTCGCGGAGGTCAAGGCGATCGTCACCCGGGCCACCAAGCCCGACGGATGGGTGGTCCTGAACGGGGACGACCCGAGGGTGTGGGCGATGCGCGTCGGCATCAAGGGCCGTCCGTGGGCCTTCTCGCTCGACCCCAAGTCACCCGCGCTGCGCGAGGCACTGGACCTCGGCGGGCGGGCCATGACCATACTCGACGACCGCATTGCGGTGCTCGAGTCGGGCAAGGACCCCGACCGGCTCGTGCGGATCCTCGACGTGCCCGCGACGATGGCCGGGCTCTCCCGTCACAACACGGCCAACGCGCTGGCCGCCAGCGCCGCAGCCCTGGGGCTCGGCCTGCCCCGCGACGCCGTGGTCGAGGGGCTGAAGACGTTCCTGCCCGATGCGCGGCTCAACCCGGGGCGGATGAACA
>DASSJT010000129.1:0-26750 GCA_035691065.1 Dermatophilaceae bacterium | reverse complement strand
CCGATGGCACCAGCCCGACGAAGGAGCCGATGGTCTTTCCGGTGAACCGGTCCCAGTCACCGATCTCGACCGCCAACGCGAACCCGGTCAGCGTGCTGACCCCACGCAAGCACCCCAGCCGGTGGAGCAGCGGGGTGAACTCGCTGTCGGCCGCCATGGCTGCGATCGCGGCATCGAGCCGGTCGCGGCGTGCCTTGACCATCAAGACGGCCTCGTAGTCGGACTCATAGGCCATCTGGGTCGCCGGGGAACCGAAGTGCTGGCGTCGCAGCCAGGCGTCGTGGGCGCCGGTCCACGCCTGGCCTTCGGAGTAGACGATGCCGTGACGCAGCAGGAGCTTGGACAGTCGGTGCCGGGCCCGGATCAGGTCCCCGCGGCACTCCTCGCGGGCCCGAACCAGGTCCCGAGCCGCCTCCTGGGCGACGGTGGGCACCACCACCGGTGTGATCTCCTCCAGCCGCAGCAGCCGAGCCAGATGGATCGCATCCTTGGCGTCGGTCTTGACCCGATCCCCCGAGGGCCGCTGGAGCTTCGAGGGCGCCGCGACCACACACCGGATCCCCGAGCCGTTCAGCGACCGGGACAACCCGAACCCAGTCGGGGCCGCCTCACAGGCCACCGCAGCCGGACCAGGAAGGTCCTGGACCCACGAACGGATCTGATCGTGCGACGGAGTCAACCTGGCCTGGACCAGCTCGCCCGTGACGGCATCGATCGCTGCTGCCGCAACCGATCGCGCGTGCACGTCGAGCCCCACACTCGTACGCTCGGTAAACACCGGGGCCTCCCACAACTGTCGGATAGGCCGAGCAGGAGCCCCTGCTCGGTAACCCACGAATCTCTGTGAGTGAGGCCCCGGCCCGCAACCACTCAACCTCGAGCAGTCACTCCATACCGTCTAGACGTCGCGCTCAGCCCACGCGGGGGAGCACGTCGTGGGCCATCAGGTCGAACAGCTCCATCGAGCGTGCCGGGTCGAGGCCGAGATTCCCGTCCATCACGATGAACTCATCGAGTCCCGCCTCGGCATAGCGGCCAAACGTGTCCACGAGCTGCTCGACGGAGCCGCCGATGGTCACGTCGTCACCAGTGCCCGCGCGGAAGCCGCTCCCCACGATGATCTCGGCCGCCGTCGTCCGCCAGAGCGTCGCCGGGTCACGACCCTCCCGCTCGCAGGCGGCAGTCATGACCGCGTTCTTGCGCGCGAAGCGCTCCGGTGTCCCCCACACGTTCCACTCCTGCGCCTGACGGGCCACGATCCCGGGCATCACCCGCTCGCCCGCAGCGCCGATGAGCAGTGGCATGGGTCCGACCGGTTTCGGCTCCATCGGAGCGGACCGCAGCTGGTAGAACTCGCCGTCGAGGTCGGCGAGCGGCTCGTCGCGCAAGGCGCGGACCACCCGGCAGGCCTCCTCGAAGCGACGCAGCAGCGGCCCTGTGGCCGGCAGCTCGATGCCGTACCGCTCGTGCTCGTTCTCCTGCCAGCCGGACCCCAGCCCGAGCACGAAGCGGCCTCCGCTGATGTGGTCGATGGTCCGCGCCTGGTTGGCGAGCACGGCCGGGTGCCGGTAGGTGTTGCCGGCGACGAGCGAGCCCAGCCGGACCCGGGGCACGAGAGCGGCCACCGCCGCGAGCAGTGAGAAGCACTCATGGACCGGCCCTTGCGCCTCGGCGGTGTCGGGCATGAAGTGGTCCGCCACCCACACCCCGTCGTAGCCGGCCGCCTCGACGTGGCGGGCGAGCACCAGGAAGGTGGACCACGGGTGGTATGCGGTCGGCCAGGCGCTCAGTCTCATGAATCGCAGTGTGTCAGCCACGCTCTGGTCGGGGCTTTCTCGCCACGTCGGGGAGGTCACAGGATCGGCCTATGGCCCATCCACGACTGCGAGGTTACTCTGCAGTAATGGCATCCGAGATCATCGTCGACCCCGAGACGAACCCCACTGCGACGTATGCCGTTGACCCGGCTCGGGTGCGAGCCCTCGCCAGCCGCGTGGTGTGCGGCCCCAAGCCCGCGCACTTCGTCACGCACACGCCCCTCACCGGCGCTCCGCTCGCCTCGCTGCCCGCTTCGTCGGTCGACGACGTGGCCGCGGCCCACCGGATCGCCCGTACGGCCCAGAGGTCCTGGGCCCGCACCTCCTTCCACGAGCGCGAGCACGTTATTCTGCGCTTCCACGACATCGCGCTGCGTCGCCAGGCCGAGCTCATCGACCTCGTGCAGCTGGAGTCGGGCAAGACCCGGCGCCAGGCGTTCGAGGAGGTCGCGGACGTCGCCCTGGTCGCCCGCCACTACGCACGAACGGCTCAGAGTCTGCTGCGTGACCGCCGCCGCCCCGGCCTCTTCCCGGTGCTGACCCGCGCCACGGAGGTCCGACACCCCAAGGGCGTCGTGGGGATCGTCTCCCCGTGGAACTACCCTCTGTCACTGTCCATCACCGACGCCATCCCCGCGATCATGGCCGGCAACGCCGTCGTGCTGCGACCCGACCCCCAGGCCTCGCTCACCGCCCTGGCGGGGGCGGCGATGCTGTCTGACGCCGGCCTTCCGGAGGGCGTGTTCACGGTGGTGCTGGGTGACGGGCCGACCGTGGGGCAGGCCGTCGTCGACCTGGCTGACTACGTCTCGTTCACGGGCTCGACCGCGACCGGACGCCTCGTGGGTGCGGCGGCGGCCCGCCGCCTGGTCGGCATCAGCCTGGAGCTGGGCGGCAAGAACAGCATGTACGTCGCGGCCGATGCCGACCTCGGCCGTGCGGTCCCCGGCGCCATCCGGGGCTGCTTCTCCTCGGCGGGGCAGCTGTGCATCTCCAAGGAGCGGCTCCTGGTCCACGAGGCGATCGCCGACGAGTTCACAGAGCGGTTCGTGGCCAAGGTCGGGACCATGCGGCTCGGGGCGGACCTTGCCTACGGCAACGACATGGGGTCGCTCGTGTCAGCCGCACAGCTGGAGAAGGTGCACGCCCATGTGGAGGATGCGCGCTCGAAGGGAGCGGTGGTGCTCACCGGCGGCCGGGCCCGCCCCGACATCGGCCCGTACTTCTACGAGCCCACAGTGCTCACGGGGATCACCAAGGACATGCACCTGCGCGACGACGAGACGTTCGGCCCGGTGGTCTCCATCTACCGGGTCGCCTCCGACGACGAGGCGGTGGCCCTCGCCAACGACACCGACTACGGGCTCAACGCGGCCATCTTCACCCGGGACGTCGGCCGCGGACGAGCCCTGGCCGCGCGGATCGAGGCTGGAACGGTCAACATCAACGAGGCCTACGGCGCCGCCTGGGGAAGCATCGGCGCCCCGATGGGTGGCATGAAGGCGTCCGGAGTCGCGCGCCGTCACGGGGTCGAGGGCATCCTCAAGTACACCGAGGCACAGACCATCGCGTCGCAGCACCTCATACCGCTCGGGCCGGCGTTCGGCATGAGCGAGGAGACGTGGACCAAGGCCATGACGCTGTCGCTTCGGCTGCTCAAGGCGGTGGGGCGCTCGTGAGCCCGACCGCCCCGCGGGACGTCGACTACGACGTCGTCGTCATCGGATCCGGCTTTGGCGGGTCGGTTACCGCGCTGCGCCTGGCCGAGAAGGGCTACCGCGTCCACGTCATCGAGGCCGGGCGCCGCTTCGCGGACGACGACTTCGCCAAGACCTCGTGGAACCTCCGGCGTTACCTGTGGGCGCCCGCGCTGGGCTGCTTCGGCGTCCAACGCCTGCACCGGCTTCCCGACGCGATGATCCTCGGTGGCGCGGGGGTCGGCGGTGGGTCGCTCAACTATGCCAACACCCTCTACGTCCCACCGCGGCCCTTCTTCCAGGACCCGCAGTGGCGCGACATCACGGACTGGCAGGACGAGCTCGCCCCGCACTACCAGGTCGCCGAGACCATGCTCGGCGTGGTCACGAACCCCTGCGAGGGCCCGGTCGAGCAGATGATGCGCGACGCAGCCGCCGAGCTGGGCGTCGGGGACACGTTCCGCAAGACGCCTGTCGGCGTGTACTTCGGCCGGCCGGGCGAGACCGTCGACGACCCCTACTTCGGCGGCGCCGGGCCGCGTCGAACCGGGTGCACCGAGTGCGGCAACTGCATGGTCGGATGCCGGGTGGGCGCCAAGAACACGCTGGTCAAGAACTACCTGGCCCTCGCGGAGCGACTCGGCGTCACCATCGAGCCGATGCGCACCGTCGTCCGAGTCTCCGAGGTCAGGCTGGCTGCGCCAGCCGGCGCGGGCGAAGGCGACTCCACGGCATACGACGTGGTGACTGTGCGAACCGGCTCGTGGCGGCGCAAGCGGACCCGCCGGACCGTCACCGCGAGCCAGGTGGTCTTCGCAGCCGGAGCGTGGGGGACCCAGAGCCTCCTGCACGCCATGAAGGACACCGGAGCGCTGCCCCGGCTCTCCGACAAGCTCGGCTACCTCACCCGGACCAACTCCGAGGCCCTGCTCGGTGCCATGACCGACCGGGCGCCCAAGAACATGGACCTGTGGAGGGGGGTCGCCATCACCTCGTCCTTCTTCCCGGAGGAGGACACCCACGTCGAGAACGTCCGGTACGGCAAGGGATCCAACGTGATGGGCGCACTCTCCACCCTGGCCGTTCCCGAGCGGGGCCGGCTGCCGCGGCCGCTGCGGTTCCTGCTCGAGGTGGCCAAGGATCCGATGACGCTGCTCCGCCTGGAACCCACGACCTGGAAGTTCAGCGAGCGCACCATCATCGGCCTGGTCATGCAGTCCCGCGACAACTCGCTCCAGACCCGCGGCCGACGGTCGCTGTTCGGTGGCCGCACGATCACCTCGCGGCAGGGCCATGGCGAGCCGAACCCGACCTATATCGAGGCCGGTCACCGGTCGATGCGCGTGCTGGCCCGCCTGCTCGGCGAGCGCACCGGGCGACGCGCGTATGCCGGCAGCAGCTGGGGCGAGGTCTTCGACGTCCCGCTGACCGCGCACTTCCTCGGCGGCGCCGTGATCTCCGACGCGCCGGAGCGTGGCGTCGTCGACCCCTACCACCGCGTGTGGGGGTACCCCGGGCTGCACGTGGTCGACGGCACGGCCATCTCCGCCAACCTCGGCGTCAACCCCTCGCTGACCATCACGGCCCAGGCCGAGCGCGCGATGTCGCTCTGGCCCAACCGAGGCGAGCCGGACCTGCGACCTGGCCAGGGTGAGCCCTACCAGCGCCTGGCGCCGGTCCCCGCCAAGCGACCGGCGGTGTCTCGGTACACGCACGAGAGCAGCCGGCTGGGTCAGGTGGTCTAGCGCAGGCAATGCCGGGCGGCTCCGCGGCTGGAACGGCCGCACCCTTCGCGGCAGGAGTGCCGGACGAGGGCCCGCGACACCCCTGTCTGGACGCGGGCCCCCGCCGAGTCAGTCTTCCTGTCTCTCCGTGAGACGGGATCCCTCGGCGACGCGGCCGGGGACTGAGCCGGGGGTGGTCTCCCCGACCGCGTCACTAGTCCCAACGATCGATCGCGAGCGGGGTTACGGCCCTGCGGGCACCATTTCCGACAGGCTCTCCCACCGGCTGCCGGCGGCGAGAGTGGCGAGGGCAACGCGGGCGGCCTGCTGGCGAGGTCGGCTGCTGGCGGCGAGGGTCGTTGACAGGGCCCCGACGGGCCAATGCCGAGGGTGCGCGCCTCCGGCCGGTAGTCTGTCCGCGCAAGGTCCACGCGCCGTCGGGTACGGCGTGCCGCTGTGAGGATTCCCCGTGGTCACACCCGACCAGTCCAGAGCCGATTCCCGAGTCGCCCGTCGTCAGTACGCGCGGCGTCGTCTGGCTGCCCTGGCCGCGGTCGTCGCTCTGCTCGCGCTCGTGTCCTTCGGGGTCTCTCGGCTGTTCGGCGGACCGGCCCCCTCCGAGCCGGCGGCGGCCGACCAGCGGCCGGTCGCGGCGGCCACGGGGAAGCCGACGGCCACGCAGACCAAGCCACCGGAGACCACGGCCGCTGCGAGCACCCCGTCGGCAGGGACCAGCATGGAGCGGGTCCGCCGGATCACCGGGCAGATGTCCCCAAAGTCGGTCGTGGCCTCGACGAACGGCCAGGTCTTCGCCCAGAACATGATGTACACCCACACGGTGTCGGTGTTCGACGCGGCCGGCGACCTGCGCGAGACCATCCCCGACTCGGTGACGCTTGCCGACTACGGGATCCAGGGCCACCCGGGGGTCAGCCGGGGCGCCCCGGTCGAGATGGCCTTCACGCCGGACAACAAGCACGGCTGGGTGTCCAACTACTCGATGTACGGCGCCAACTTCGGTCCCGAGGGCAAGGACTCCTGCCAGAAGGGCGACGGCACGGACGAGAGCTTCGTCTACAAGATCAACACCGAGAGCTACGCCATCGAGCAGGTCGTCCCGGTGGGCGCCGTTCCGAAGTACGTCGCAGTGACGCCCAACGGCAAGCTGGTCCTGGTCACCAACTGGTGCACCTGGGACCTCTCCATCATCGACACCGAGAGCAACCGCGAGGTCGCCCGGGTGCCCCTTCCCGGCACCTACCCGAGGGGCATCGTCGTCACCAAGGACAGCCGCACGGCATACGTCGCTCTGATGGGCTCCGACAAGATCGTGAGCGTCGACCTCCACAGCCGCCGGGTGAGCCCGTTCTCCCAGCCGGGCGACAGCCCCCGGCACATCGTGATGTCGCCGGACGAGAGGTACATCTACGTCACCAACAACCGCTCCGGGGACGTCGTCAAGGTGTCCAGGGCCACCGGCCAGGTCGTCGGGTCCGCGATCACCGGCAAGGCGCCGCGGTCGATGGCGATCTCCCCCGACGGCACCGCCATCTACGTCGTCAACTACGAGTCCTCGACGGTGTCCAAGGTGCGCACCAGGGACATGAAGGTGCTGGAGACCGACCCGACCGACGGCTTCCCGATCGGCATCACCTACGAGCCCACCAAGAAGGCCGTCTGGGTCGCCTGCTACGGCGGCAGCATCCTCGTCTACGACGACACGAAGCGTCCCGTAGCCTGACCCGGTGCTGCGAACCGCCCTCAAGCCCCGCTGGCTCGGGCTGCTGGCAGTCGTCGTGGTCGTGATGGTGTCGTTCACCCTCCTCGGCCTGTGGCAGCTCAACGTCGCCCGCGACAAGGGCCGCGCGGACGCCCTCAAGCGGGCCCCCAGCCTGCCGGTCACCTCGATCTCGAACGTGCTGAAACCACACTCGAGCTTCCCGAACGGGGCCACCGGTCGCCGGGTCACCGCCACCGGGACGTATGCCGGTGCGAGCCAGCTCCTCGTGACCGGTCGCCGGCTGCACGGCGCGAGTGGCTACTGGGTGCTGACCCCGTTGCGGGTGGACCAGACCGGTGCCGTGCTCCCCGTGGTGCGCGGCTTCGTGAGATCGGCCCTAGCGCCGGCCCCTCCCGGCGGCCTGGTCACGGTCACGGGGTCGCTGGCCCCGGGGGAAGGGCCAGCCCCGGCGCCCGCCACCAAGCCTGGGCAGATCGGCTCGGTGGACCTGAGCCTCCTGGTCAACCAGCTGCCCGGCGAGCTCTACAACGCGTTCGTGTTCGCGCTGGCGGAGGCGCCTGCCCCTGCGGCCGCCATGGCCGGGCTGGAGCGCGTCCCCCCGCCGTCGATCGAGACCGGCCTGGCGTGGCGCAACGCCGCCTATGCCTTCCAGTGGTGGACCTTCGCGCTGTTTGCCGCCTACATGTGGTTCAGGATGGTGCGCGATGATGCGCAGGCAGCGTCCGCGCAGCCCCGGGCTCCTGCAACCCCGGTCCCGACAGAGGAGAGCAGACCGTGAGTGAGATCCGCGACCCGCACGCAGCCCGCAGGGCGCTCGGGTTCTTCAAGGTGATGGCGTTCGCCGTCGGTGTCGGGCTGCTCATCCTGACCCTCGAGGTGATCCTCCACTACGGGTTCCAGAACGAGTCCCTGGCCTGGTGGAGCCCGATCCACGGGGTGCTCTTCATGGTGTACGTCGTGTCGGTCGCCAACCTCGGGTTCAAAGTGGGCTGGACCATGGGGAAGATGGTCCTGCTGATGCTGGCCGGCATGGTCCCGCTGCTGTCGTTCTGGGCCGAGCGCAAGGTGGCGCGTGAGGTCGAGCCGCGACTCGCCGGTAGCCTTGCCGCGTGAGCGAAGCCTCCGTCGAGACTGACCAGACCGCCGTCACCGACCTGCAGGCCAGGCCCGTCCTCGTCGTCGACTTCGGGGCACAGTACGCCCAGCTGATCGCCCGTCGCGTGCGCGAGGCGAACGTCTACAGCGAGGTCGTCCCCCACACGGTGCCGGTGGCCGAGCTGCTCGCCAAGCACCCGGCTGCGGTGATCCTGTCCGGCGGGCCGTCCTCGGTCTATGAGGAGGGGGCACCCGAGCTCGACGCCGCCCTGCTCGACGCTGGGGTCCCGGTGTTCGGCATGTGCTACGGCTTCCAGGCCATGGTGCAGGCGCTCGGCGGCACCGTCGCGCACACCGGTCTGGGGGAGTACGGCTCCACCCCGGCCACCGTGACCGACGCGACGTCGGTGCTGTTCAACGGCCAGCCGGCCGAGCAGTCGGTCTGGATGAGCCACGGCGACTCGGTGACCGAGGCGCCCGCCGGCATGCGCGTCACGGCCACCACCGCGGGTGCGCCGGTCGCGGCGTTCGAGGACGACGAGCGGCGCCTCTACGGCGTGCAGTGGCACCCCGAGGTCATGCACTCGACCTTCGGACAGCGCGTCCTGGAGAACTTCCTCCACCGCGGAGCCGGCATCGCCGCGGACTGGACTGCGGCCAACGTCGTGGAGGAGCTGGTCGGCTCCGTGCGGGAGCAGGTCGGCGACAAGCGGGTGCTGTGCGCGCTGTCCGGGGGCGTCGACTCCTCCGTCGCGGCGGCACTGGTCCAGCGGGCCGTCGGCGACCAGCTGACCTGTGTCTTCGTCGACCACGGGCTGCTGCGCGCAGGCGAGGCCGAGCAGGTCGAGAAGGACTTCGTCGCGGCGACTGGCGTCGACCTCGTGGTGGTCGACGCGCGCGAGCGGTTCCTCGACGCACTGGCCGGCGTCAGTGACCCGGAGGAGAAGCGCAAGACGATCGGCCGTGAGTTCATCCGGGTCTTCGAGCAAGCCGCCCGCGACGTGGTGGGCTCACACGAAGGCGCGGGGGACCACCCGGTCGAGTTTCTCGTCCAGGGCACGCTCTACCCCGACGTCGTCGAGTCCGGCGGCGGGACGGGCACGGCCAACATCAAGTCCCACCACAACGTCGGCGGCCTGCCCGAGGACCTGCAGTTCAGGCTGGTCGAGCCGCTGCGGTTCCTCTTCAAGGACGAGGTCCGCCAGGTCGGCCTGGAGCTCGGCGTCCCCGAGGCGATCGTGTGGCGCCAACCGTTCCCCGGCCCGGGCCTGGGCATTCGGATCGTCGGCGAGGTGAACGCCGAGCGCCTCGAGGTCCTGCGTGCGGCCGACCGGATCGCCCGCGAGGAGCTCTCGGCCGCAGGCCTCGACCGACAGATCTGGCAGTGCCCCGTCGTCCTGCTGGCGGATGTCCGGTCGGTCGGCGTGCAGGGCGACGGCCGCACCTACGGCCACCCCATCGTGCTCCGCCCGGTCTCGTCCGAGGACGCCATGACCGCCGACTGGACCCGGGTGCCCTACGACGTCCTGGCCAAGATCTCGACCCGCATCACCAACGAGGTGCGCGAGGTCAACCGCGTCGTGCTCGACATCACCAGCAAGCCGCCTGGCACCATCGAGTGGGAGTAGGGCCGCCGGTCCCTGTGCAATGAGCGACTGCCATGAGGTGCGACTGCCATGAGGCGCGACTGCCGCACGACCGTCACGGCGCCGGGAGGGGCTCCTCGGCTTTGGGCGAGCCGTCCGAACTGGCCATCAGGCGGTCGAGGGTCCGCAGCTTGTTCGTCGCGTCGAGGGCGGCGACCTTGTAGGCCTCCGACAGCGTGGGGTAGTTGAACACCGTGTCGACGAGGTAGTCCACCGTGCCCCCGCAGCCCATCACCGCCTGGCCGATGTGCACCAGGTCGGTCGCCCCGGTGCCGAACACGTGCACACCGAGCAGCGTGCGGTCATCCGGGTGGACGAGCAGCTTGAGCATCCCGTACGAGTCGCCGACGATCTGCCCGCGCGCGAGCTCCCGGTAGCGGGACAGCCCGACCTCGTACGGGATGGACTCGCTGGTGAGCTGGTCCTCGGTCTTCCCGACGTAGGAGATCTCCGGGATCGTGTAGATGCCGATCGGCTGCAGCGGCGTGATCCCGCCGGGCTCCTCGCCCATGGCGTGCTGCGCGGCGAGTCGGCCCTGCTCCATGGAGGTCGCGGCCAGAGCCGGGAAGCCGATGACATCCCCCACGGCGTAGATGTGCGGGACGCCGGTGCGGAACCGCTCGTCGACGGCGATGCGCCCCCGGGAGTCGGCGGTGAGCCCGGCCGCCGCGAGGTTCAGCGCCGCGGTTGCCCCCTGTCGGCCCGCGGAGTACATCACGGTCTCGGCCGGGATCCGCTTGCCGCTGGCGAGGTGGGTGATGGTGCCGTGATCGGTGATCTCCACCCGGTCGACCGACTCCCCGAAGCGGAACGACACGGCCAGGTCGCGCAGGTGGAACCGCAGCGACTCGACGATCTCGTTGTCGCAGAAGTCGAGCATCGTGGGGCGGGCATCCACCACCGTCACGCGGGTGCCGAGGGCGGCGAACATCGACGCGTACTCCACCCCGATGACCCCCGCGCCGACCACCACCATCGACCCCGGGATCGACTCGAGGCTGAGGATGCCGTCGGAGTCGACGACGCGCCGGTCGTCGAACTCGACCTCGCGGGGGCGAGCGGGCTCGGTGCCCGGGGCCAGCACGATCCGGTCGGCACGCAGGCGCACCTGCTCGGGGCCGTCCACTGCCAGGGTGTGGTCGTCGACGAAAGCCGCCGAGCCGGTGACCATGTGCACGTGGTTGCGCAACAGCTGGTTGCGCACCACCTCGACCTCGCGCCCGATCACGTGCTGGGTGCGGGCGGTCAGGTCGCCGATCATGATGTCGTCCTTGACCCGGTAGCTAGCGCCGTAGAGGTCGCGCTGGTGCATGCCCGTGAGGTAGAGCACGGCTTCCCGGAGAGTCTTGCTGGGGATGGTGCCGGTGTTGATGCACACGCCCCCGACCATCTGCTTGCGGTCGATGATGGCGACCCGGCGACCGAGCTTCGCCGCCGCGATTGCCGCGCGCTGGCCGCCGGGGCCGGAGCCCACCACCACGAGGTCATAGTCGTTGGCCATGGGCTCACCTCTGCTCGGTATGCCGGTCGGTATGCCGTTGCGGCGAGCGTACGCCTGCGGTGTCCGGGCGCGCGCGCCGCAGCGGCTCCCCGAGGCCTCGCTTGGCGGGTTCCCAGCCGCGGCTGAGAGAGTGTGCGCGTGACGACGCGAGCCTCCGCGATGCCAGCCCTCTCCATGGCGCCGGCACCGGCGCGTCTGCGCTTCTGGGCGGAGCTCACCGCCATGGCGACCGTGGCTTCGCTGGGACTCGGGCTGACGGCATACGCCGCGCTGCGCACCGTGCGTGGGCAGCGGCTGGACCAGGCTGCGATGGATGCCGTCACCGCCGGCCCGGAGGGCATGCGCCGGGTGATCGGGCTGCTGGGCACGGTGTCCCTCTGGTCGATCGGAGTCGGCCTCGCGGTCTGTCTCGGGCTGGCCTTCATGCGGGGACGCGTCGCCGCCGCGGTCGGGGCCGTCGTGCTGGTCGCCGGCGCCGACGTGACCACTCAGGTGCTGAAGCGGTGGGTCTTCGAGCGCTCCCCGGACCTGTCGGGGCTGCCGCCCAGTCTCCCGAGCGGCCACACAACGGTGGCACTGTCCCTTGGCCTGGCCGCCCTCGTCGTCACGGCCGGGCCGCTGCGGGCGCTGCTGGTGCCCGTCGTGGCTGCGGCGGCCACGCTCGTCGGCGGCGGGACCGTGATCGGCGCATGGCACCGCCCCGCCGACGTCCTCGCTGCCACAGCGGTGTGCCTCGCGTGGTCGGCGGTGGCTTTGGCGGTGGCCGGGGTCGTCGGTCGCACCTCACCACGCGCCCGCGGAACGGGGTCGAGCGTCTCGGGGCTCATGGCCCTCAGCGGCGCCGCGGCCGTCGGTGTCGTGTTCCTGCTGTGGGGCGTGCGGCCGGCCGGCGGCTGGGCGGACCTGCCGCTCACGGCCGCGGCCCTGGGCTCGATCGGCGTGGCCATGGCGGTCACGGCCGCGTGGGTGGGAACAGCCGCGAACCGGCTGGGGCTCTGATCGCAGGGCAGGCGCCATGGCCGAGCGGGAACGGGGCAGCGACATTGCATAGGGTGGGCGCGTGCTGAGGACGACCGCCGCCGTGGTTGCAGGCAAGACCGCCCGGGCCGCCTCGCGCCTGCGCGGTGGGGGCTCGGCCCTGCCCGGCCTGGTGGCCGAGCGCCTCGACCCGCATTTCCTGGCCCACGCGCTCGCCGACGTCCGGCGGGGCATCGTGGTCGTGAGCGGCACGAACGGCAAGACCACCACCACCAAGATGCTGGTCGCGATCCTGCGCGCCCACGGACTGAAGGTGTTCACAAACCCCACGGGCAGCAACTTCACCCGGGGGGTCATCTCCTCGATGCTCGGCGAGCTGCCGATGGACGGGCAGCTCCAGGCCGACATGGCGGTCCTGGAGCTCGACGAGGCGCACGCGCTGAGGTTCGCCGACGCGGTCAAGCCCACCCACGCCCTCCTGCTCAACGTCGCCCGCGACCAGCTCGACCGGTTCGCCGAGATCGACCACACGGCGCGGCTTCTGGCGAGACTTGCGGAGCAGGCCACGACCGGGGTGGTGCTGAACCTCGACGACTCGTTCATCTCGCGGATCCGCGACCAGGTTTCCGCCGGGGTCCAGGTGCGCTACTTCGGTGTCGACGCGTCCATCGCCGACCGCCTTCCCGAGCTGCAGGAACAGGACGTCCGGTTCGACGACGACTTCACGCCGCCGTCTCCCGGTCCCGACGACGGGCTGCTGAGGCCGGTCGACGAGCGGTCCTTCGAGGTCGTGTTCCCTGGTGGTGAGGTCGTGGGGCCGCTCCAGCTCCAGCAGCGCGGGCTGGCCGCGATGATCAACGCCACGGCGGCGACCACCGCCGCGCGCCTGCTGCTGGGTGCCGACTTCCGCGCGCGCGACGCCGAGCGCGCCCTCCGGGCCGTGACTCCCCCGTTCGGCCGTGGTGAGGTCATCGACGCCGGCGGCCAGCAGCTCGAGCTGGTGCTCGTGAAGAACCCCGCGGGATTCACGGTCGCTCTCGGGACCTATGGTGGAACGCCGGTGCCGACCATGATCGCCATCAACGACAACTACGCCGACGGTCGCGACGTCTCGTGGCTCTACGACGTGTCGTTCGAGAGCCTCCGCGGCGAGGGGGTGGAGCTGACCAGCGGGGTGCGCGCGTACGACATGGCCCTGCGGTTGGAGTACGACGACGTCGCCGTGGGCGCCATCGAGCCCGACCTGGACCGCGCCCTCGACGCCTTCCTCCGCCTCCGCCCGGGGGAGGCGAAGCGCATCTTCTGCACGTACACCGCGATGATGGCGCTCCGTCGCACCCTGGCTGCGCGCTACCACCTGCCGGCCATTGGGGAGGAGAAGCCATGACGGACACCAGGCTGGGCGCCACCCGCGGCGCCCTCGCGTCGCCCTTCGTCGAACGCGATCCCGCGACGCTCCGAGCGTCGAAGGGCACGATCAAGCTCGTCCACATCTACCCCAGGGAGATGAGCATCTATGGCGACCTGGGCAACACCCGCTGCCTCGAGGCCCGTATCCGCCGGCACGGCTACGCGCCGCTGGTCCACCGCCACAACCCCGGCAGCGAGTTCCCCCATGATGCCCATCTCGTCGTCGGAGGTGGCGGCCAGGACTCCGGGCAGGTGCGGGTCGAGGACGACCTGGACCACAACGCCGACGTGCTGCGCGGCCTGGCCGCGAACGGCATACCCATGCTGATGATCTGCGGTATGTACCAGCTGTTCGGCAACGCCTTCATCACCGTCGACGGCAAGCGGCTTCCCGGCCTCGCCATCCTCGACGTCACCACCCAGGGCAACGCCAAGCGGATGATCGGGCCGGTGGTGCTGACCACCGAATTCGGCGACGTCGTCGGCTACGAGAACCACTCCGGCTCAACGACCCTCGGCGAGGGGCAGCAGCCGTTCGGGACGGTGCGGCACGGCTATGGCAACAACGGAGTAGACAAGACCGAGGGCGCTCGCACCGGGAACGTCTTCGGCTCCTATCTCCATGGGCCGATCCTGCCGGCCAACCCGCGGTTCGCCGACGCGCTGATCGCGATGGCTGCGGTGGCGGCGACCGGACGCGAGTTCGAGCCCGCGCCGCTCAACGACGCGGTGGCAGACCTGGCTCGGGAGCGCCAGGTGCGCCGCCTGGTGGGCTGAGCCCGGTCCCGGCTGGAGACACCGTCGCCGCGGTCCGACCCGCCCGTGGCTCGGCTGCTGGAGGCGCGGGCGGGCCGACAGCAGGGGGGCCGCCCTCGGAGTCGTCGCCCCCAGATGGTCTGCTCATCGTCCACGCCAGCCACCCCAGCGCGCCGAGCGGGATCTCCATGAGGTGGGTGAAGATCGAGAACAGCACCACGCCTGCCGTCGCCTGGGCCGGGTGGGCGCCCCAGCCCACCAGCACCGCGGCCGTGCCGGTTTCGGTGACACCGAGGCCCCCTGGCGTGACCCCGACGGCGGTGAGCAGCCGCCCGATCGCGTAGGCCGCGAACATCGTCCCGAACCTCATGTGCACGCCGACGGCGTTCATGGAGAACCAGAACAGGACGAAGTAGATGCTGAAGAAGCCCACCATGCCGTAGGTCATCACGTGCCACCCGGTGCGGACGACCCCGATGATGCGGCCGCGCAAGTCGGTGACCAGGGCGTCGACCGCCATTCTCTGCCGGCGGGGGGAGCGCCGGAAGAATGGTCTCAGCACCCGGTCGAGGGTGCGGCCGATGGTGTGCGCCGCGCGCTCGGAGGCGAGGACGGCCACGAACGCGGCCAGGAGGGCCAGGCCGCTGAGGCTCCCGGCAACGGCAGCGTCCTGCGCCGCCTGGGGCAGGTCGCTCGATCCGATGTAGAGCGCGAGGATGCCGACCACGGGTAGGGCGACGCGGGCGAGGACGTTCCAGACCCCGGTGACGATGGCGGAGGTCGAGATGTCGCGGCGGCTGAAGCCCCAGGACCGGCAGATCGTGTAGGTCGCTGCGAGTCCCGCCGC
Organism: Dermatophilaceae bacterium; assembly: GCA_035691065.1. Lineage (GTDB taxonomy): Bacteria > Actinomycetota > Actinomycetes > Actinomycetales > Dermatophilaceae > DASSJT01. The sequence goes on along the minus strand of DASSJT010000129.1, from coordinate 11,538 downwards.
GCCTCCACCGGGGAGCAGGTTCCCGACGGACGATCCGCACACGTTGAGGATCAGGGCTCGGGTATGCCGTAGCCCGGGCAAGGAGCCGGTCAGCGTGAACGTGTACATCCACAGGCCGAGCAGCATGAGGCACTGGAGGACGACAACCGTGCCCAGCGGGATGCCGCCGAGGACGGAGAAGACGTCGCGCCACGTGGTCTTGGCGAAGAACGGAAGGCCCCAGATCAGGAGCGCGGCGGCCAGGGCGAGGCCGAGCACGACCTGCGCACGCCGACGCCAGCTGCCTTGTCTCGGCGGGTCCGGCGCCGACTGCGCGGGCGTCATGGGAGACCCAGGAAGATGTCGCGAGCGATCGGGGCCCCGGGCGGTGCGGCGGGGTCGATGAACCACTCACGGCCGAAAACCACGTCGTAGATCGGCCTCGGGATCCGCAGGAAGGCGGCCAGGGTGCGGTCGCCGCCATTCCCGGAGGTGGCCTGGGAGACGTGGGCGCGCATGGCCGCGCGCTTGGCCCGAGCGAAGCGGGCCACCGAAATGTGGTGGGTGATCGCGGCCCGTGGCGAGAAGCTGCGCTGGAACGTCGTCGGGTCGAAGCCGGGCGGAAACCGGTAGAAGCGGCTGACCAGGTCGATGGCGCGGCAGATCGCGTCACGCGGCACGGTTGCCTCGAGGACACGGGGTGTCCCTGCCAGCTCGGCTGCGGCCGCCCCCACCTGGTGGACCCGCACGTGGTCGCGATGGCCGTAGCCGCCGTTACGGTCGTAGCTGAGGAGGACGTCGGCCCGCTCCGTGGTGAGGATGCCGGCCAGCTTCTCGGCCGCCTCCGACAGGGGAGCGCGCACGAAGCGGACCTGCCCTGCTCGGTCAGGGGGGACCTCGCCGTCCAGGCCGCTGTCCCCGTAGCCGAGGTAGTCGACGCGCTCGACCCCCAGGGCTCGGCCACTGCGCTGGGCCTCCTGGAGCCGGCGCTGGCCCAGGCCGCCGTCCCCCCGGTAGTCCTCACCCGCGAGGCCGAGGCCGCCGTCGGTCGCGATCACGAGGATGACGCGGTGCCCAGCAGCCGCGGCACGCGCCATGGTGCCGGCGGTCAGGAGCGCCTCGTCGTCGGGGTGGGCGTGAAACGCCACAACAGTGCGGGTCATCACCCCCATCCTGACCCATGGCAGGCTTGGCGTCCGTGAAGGTGGCTCTACTGTCGGACTGCTTCCTGCCCCGCCTCGGCGGCATCGAGGTGCAGGTGCACGACCTCGCAGACCACCTCATCCGGGCCGGCCACCAGGTGGAGGTCTTCACCGCAACCCCGGGCCAGGATGGCGAGCGGGACGGATCGGTCGACGTCGTCGACGGGATTCGGGTGCACCGTATGGCGATTCGCCTGCCGTTCGAGCTTCCCGTCAACCCGTTCGCGCCTCCCGAGGTCCGCCGCCGACTTGCAGCCGGCCGTTTCGACGTTGCCCATGTGCACATGGGGGTGGTCAGCCCCTTTGCCACCGACATGGTCCGGGTGACCCTCGGCCTCGGCCTGCCCACAGCCGTCACCTGGCACTGCGTGATCGACCGCTCGGCTCCGCTCTTCCGTGCCCTCGGCCAGGCGCGCCGCTGGTCCCGGGCTGGGGCCGCCCTCACCGCCGTCTCGACCATGGCAGCAACCCGCGTGTCCGCCGTCGCGGGAGGCGCACCTGTCGACGTGCTCCCGAACGGGATCGACACGCGCCTCTGGGCTCCGCCGGAGGATGACGCCCGAACCCGCGCAGGGCGCGAGGGCCATGCATCGACCACCGGGGGTGCCCGGCTCTCCTCGCCCTCGCCCGAAGGCCAGCTGCGCCTCCGCCCGGTCCGGGTGGTCAGCGCCCTCCGCCTCGCCCGGCGCAAGCGGCCGCAGGCCATCCTCGAGGTGCTGCGGGCGGCCCGCGAGCTGGTGCCGCCCGAGATCGCCATGGAGGCGGTGATCGTCGGCGAGGGTCCGCAGCGGCCACTGCTGGAGCGCTTCCTCGAGCGGCAGGGGATGACCGAATGGGTTCGCCTCCCTGGGCGGGTCACCCGCGAGGAGCTGCGCCAGATCCACTGGAGCTCCGACGTCTACGTGTGCGCGGCCACGCTCGAGGCCTTCGGCATCGCCGCACTCGAGGCCCGCACAGCAGGGCTGCCGGTCGTGGCGCGGGCAGGTACCGGGGTGCAGGACTTCGTCGAGGACGGCGTGAGCGGGCTGGTGGCCGCGACGGACCGTGAGATGGCAGTGGCCACGGCGAGGCTGGTCAGGGACCACGCCCTGCGGGCGCGGCTGGGAGCCCACAACCGGCATACTCCTCCAGCCCACGACTGGGCAGTCGTGGTGCGCCGCGCCGAAGCGGAGTACGCCCGGGCCCGGCGGCAGCGGGCCCAGCTCGAGGTCAGCCCTTGAGGCCGCGGCTGAGCGTTGCCGGCGTGGCGGGAGGCGAGGTCGTCGTCGGCTTCGACCTGGCCCACGGCGAGGGTCCGCGCGAGGGGCTGCTCGTCCGTGGGTGGCTCGCACTGGAGGCCCTCGAGGCGTTCGAGTCCGGCGGAGTGGTGACCCTCGCCTTCGCTGTGGAGGCCGTGGGCCAGGCGGGAGGTCTCTCCGCGGCGGGAGGCGCCAGCACCGCGCGAGTCACAGCGCTCTCGCACGTAGCCGCCGACGCGGACCTGACCGCCGACGACCTGGCGGCCGTCACGCCTCACCAGCGCGCAGCGGCATACGGCCTGGTCACCAGCCCGCGGGGCCTCCTGCTCACCGAGCTGTCCGACCTGACAAACGCGCCCGGACGCTGGACGCTTCCCGGTGGAGGCATCGACCTCGGCGAGTCGCCGGTCGAGGCGTTCACCCGCGAGGTCTGGGAGGAGACCGGGCAGGTCGTGTCCGAGGTGCGGCTGCTCGACGTCGTCAGCTCGCACTGGATCGGCCGTGCCCCATGCGGCCGGGTCGAGGACTTCCACGCCGTCCGCATCATCTTCGCCGCCGAGTGCCCACAGCCCTCCGACCCCGTGGTGCACGATCTGGGCGGGTCCACGTCCGATGCCGCCTGGGTGGCATGGCCGGACGTCGCTTCCGTCGACGTGGTCCGCTCGTTCGCCGCGCTGGTGGATGCGGAAGCCGCACAGCGCCCCCAGCCATGAGGCCAGGGGCACTGCGCAGTCTTCACGAGCGGGATCGCGGCTTCCCGCCGGCGTCGTTCGTCCGGTCGACCAGCGTTCGGTCAGGAGACGCGCCGCCGGCGCATCCCGAGCACGCCGAGGAGCACCAGAATCGCACCGCCGAACAGGACGCCCAGCGGACCGACACGGGCCCAGTCGACACTGAAGTCGAGGGTCTGGTCGGCAAACGCGAACCCCGCCACCGCCAAGCAGAGCAGGCCGAGCAGGATGGTTGCGACGGCCGGACCACCGCGGTATGCCGTCGGGCTGGCCGGCCGCGCATAGCTGGGTTCCGGGGTCGGTTCCGTGACAGGCGGGGCAGGTGGTGCATAGGCGGGTGCGAAGGTGGGTGCGGCTGCTGCCACCGGCTGGGTTGTGGGTGCTGCTGGTGCGACAGGCGGGCTTGTGGGGCTCACCCCTTCGTCAAGCCTGAGCGTCTCGTCGGTCGCCGCGGATCCGGCGGAGGGCGCCCCCTCGGCTGTGGGGGTGTGCTCGGCCGTGGGCCCGGCGTCCTTCTCTTGGGTGCCCTCGGCATCGGGTGCTGGCTGGGCCTCATCCATGGTGCGGTTCTCCTCGCTGCGGTCGTCGGTGCTCATGGCCGGGCCTCCTTCGAGATCACGATGTCTCCGATGCCCACGTGGGCGTCGATGGTGACTGTCGGGCTGCCGCTGCCCACCACGGTCGTGTTGTCGATGCCAGGGGCGCCGTGGTTGCCCGAGCGGTCGAACTGCTCATGCTTCACCTCGAAGTTGCCATCACCGTTGGTGTCGAGCGCGCCGAGGCCGATGGTCGAGTGGACCTGCACGGTCACGCCATCAGGGACGACGACGGTCAGCTGGCCGACGCCGACACTCGCCTTGTAGCTGCGCTGGGCTCCGCCGTAGCCGCTGAGGGTCGCGAGGTCTATCCGGGCGTCGCCGATGCCGAGCGAGTAGTTGGCGTCTGACGCGGAGGTCGGGTACCAGGTGCGGTCGCCGACCCCGTTGGTCACGGTCAGGCCGGGGACGATGGCAGCGGCCCAGGTGGCCAGGGCGAGGAGCAGGGCGACGAACCCGCTCAGCCCGGACTTGCGTCCCACCAGGCCGAAGACCAGGACGCAGAGGCCGGCCGCGGCTGTGGCGAACACCAGGCCGAGCATCTCCCGGCTGCCCGGAAAGTCGGTCGGGCCGTCGAGCAGGAGCCCGAGTGCGTAGCCGGCCATGGCGACACCAATGGTCAATAGTGCCCCGAACCAGCCAGCGGAGCGGCGGCGCGGGCGAGGCGGCGGGGGTGGCGTGGCCGGCCACGCCGAGACGGTGGGTGGAGCAGCCGCGCCAGTGGTGTCGGTCACCGTCTCGCGCGCCGCAGGCGCGGTGGTCCCGGCGCTTGATTCGGCCCACACGACTGGCGACTGAGGAGCAGTTGCGTGCTCCTGAGTGGGCTGAGGGGCGGGGGCTACCCCGTGCGGCGACCCCTCCGCGCCGTACGGAGCGGCTCCACCGACCTGGGGCGGGTGCGGGCCGCTGCGCCTGCTCAGGAACCAGGCGAGGACAGCGATCGGGACGATGACCCACCACGCCCACAGACCGGCATTCCAGTCATGGGCCACCGAGGGGCCCCCGATCAGGGCCAGACCCAGGACCACCACGAGGACCACGCTCCACAGGTCGCCGTGCCGGAGGGCCCGCTCGGCCACGATCGAGCCGTTGGTCTCCGGGAGGAACACCCACACCAGCAGGTAGACGGTGAAACCGATGAAGCCGAGGCAGAACAGCACGACGAAGGCCGCGCGGATCAGGACGGGGTCGACGTTGAAGCGCCGGGCGAGCCCGGAGCAGACCCCGGCGATCCATTTCTCGTCGGTGTCGCGCCGCACGTCGAGCCCGCGGAGCCAGGCAAAGAACCGGTCCACGCCCGAAGGGGGCGTGGTTGCCCCGGGTGGCGGGGTGGCAGTGGTGTCGTTCATGTCAACGATGGTGCCGCCTCGCCGCGAGGCCAGCCATGAGGGTCGACCCTGAAGCTACCCTGAAGGGCCCCCTGAACGACCCGCAGATGCGGTGAGCCCAAGCCCGCGGTGCGTCAGGATAGGCACATGCCCACCCCTTACGAGCGGACCGCCGGCCCCGCGGACCAGCAGGTCCGCCCGGTCCTGACGCGTCCCACCTCCGGCCGGATGATCGCCGGGGTGTGCGCGGGCGTCGCCGAGCACCTCGGCGTCCAGGTGAAGTGGGTCCGGCTGATCGTGATCCTGCTGATGTTCGCCAACGGCGCTGGTCTCGCGGTCTACGCGTTCCTGTGGGCGCTGACCCCTCAGGCTGCGGCCCGCGGCCGCGACCCGGCACAGCCCGCCGGCGAGGGGCGCGCGCGGACCGCCGCCGCCTCGGCGGCGCTGGATTCCGGCATGGAGCTGACCTCCGGACGACTCCTGCTGGGCGGGGCGGTCGCACTGGTCATCGGTGTGGTGTGGATGGCGCAGCAGTTCGGCCTAGACCTGCGGGCCAACGTCCTGATCCCGCTTCTCGTCATCTGCATCGGGGCCGTGATCGCCTGGTCCCAGCTCGACGACGCCCAGCGTGGGAAGTGGCTCGGTCGTGACACCGGCACCCGCGGACTGCGGCTCACGCGGCTGGCGTTCGGCTTCGGTCTCGCGGTCATCGGCCTGGTCGTGCTGGTCACTCGGGGGCGTTCCCTGACGGCGGTCTGGGACTCCGCGCTTGCCACCCTGGCGGTGCTGGCCGGAGCCGTGCTGATCGCTGCGCCGTGGGCCGTGCGGCTCTGGACCGAGCTGCGTCACGAGCAGGAGGAGGCCGCCCGTGCCAACGAGCGCGCCGACATCGCCGCCCACCTGCACGACTCGGTCCTCCAGACCTTGGCCCTGATCCAGCGCAAGGCCGGTGACCCGGTCGCCGTCAACCAGCTGGCGCGCGCGCAGGAGCGGGAGCTGCGCTCCTGGCTGTATGCCGGCCCGGTGGGCTCGGCGGCAACGCTCGCCTCGGCGGCCGCCGAGGTGGCGCACGACCTCGAGGACGTGCACGGCATACCCATTGATCTTGTGGTGACTGGCGACGGACCCCTCGACGCCGACGGGCAGGCGCTGATCCGTGCCCTTCGGGAGAGCCTGCTCAATGCGGTCCGGCACGGCCGTCCGCCGGTGTCGGCGTACGTCGAGATCGGCGCCGGCGGTGTGGAGGCCTACGTGCGCGACCACGGAGACGGGTTCGACCTCGACGAGATCCCGGACGACCGGCTGGGTGTGCGCGAGTCGATCCTCGGCCGGATGTCCCGGCATGGGGGAGCCGCGAAGGTGCGACGCATGGAGCAGGGCACGGAGATCGAGCTCACCCTGCCGGGCGCCATTGCGAGCGCGCCGGCGGGCAGCCCGGCCGCCGGGCCGCCGGGAGCACCGGCACGATCACAGGGAGAGAGCTGATGGCAACCACAGGTTCGAGCCAGGCGCGGGTGCGGCTGGTGCTGGTCGACGACCACCGGATGTTCCGGTCTGGCGTGAAGGCAGAGCTCGAGGACGACGCGCTCGACATCGTCGGCGAGGCCCCCGACGTCGACTCGGCGATCAAGGTCATCCGCGAGATGCGGCCCGACGTGGTGCTCCTCGACGTGCACCTTCCGGGTGGCCGCGGCAACGGTGGCGTCGACGTCTTGCACGGATGTGCGGGGGTGCAGACGCCCGAGGGAGCGCCGGTGAGGTTCCTCGCCCTGTCGGTATCGGATGCCGCCGAGGACGTCATCGCGGTGATCCGTGCCGGTGCGCGGGGCTACGTCACCAAGACGATCAGCGGCAGCGACCTGGCCCGGGCGATCCGGAGAGTGGCTGACGGAGACGCCGTCTTCTCGCCGCGGCTGGCGGGTTTCGTGCTCGACGCGTTCGGCGCCGCGGCCGGTGAGATCGCCGAGGCTGACGAGGAGCTCGACCGGCTGAGTGCCCGGGAGCGCGAGGTCATGCGGCTGATCGCCCGGGGATACCAGTACAAGGAAGTGGCCAAGGAGCTGTTCATCTCGGTGAAGACCGTTGAGACGCACGTGTCCTCGGTGCTGCGCAAACTGCAGCTGTCATCGCGCCACGAGCTGACTGCGTGGGCGATGGGCCGCCGCCTGATTTGATCCGGTCAGGCCCCGGCTTGGACGCACCCTAGGCTGTCCGACATGGACCTGCTCCACGACCTCCTTCTCTTCCTCCACCTCCTCGGGGTCGCCGCGATCGTCGGCAGCGCCGTCTTCGTCGCACGAGGGCGGGTCACTCCGGCGCTTCTGTGGGGGGCGCGGGCGCAGCTCGTCACGGGACTGCTGCTGGTGGCCGTGGCGCAGGCGGACGACGACCCGGTGAACAACGCGAAGGTAGGCGTCAAGCTGGTCGTGGCCCTCGCGGTCGTCGCATGCGCCGAGATCGCCAGCGCGAGGTCCAAGCGGGGTGACCTGGTGCCCAACCTGGTCAATGCCGCCGGTGCGCTGGCTCTGGTCAACACCGCGGTCGCAGTCTTCTGGTAGCAGCAGGACCCGGTAGCAGGAGGCGGCGGCACCCGGCGCCGGCTCAGGGCAACAGGATGAGCTTCCCCGTCGTGCGGCGCGCCTCCAGGTCGTCGTACGCGCGGGCCGCCTCGGACATCGGGTAGCGGCCGCCGATCTCCACGTGCAGCCATCCCGCGGCGATCTCCCCCAAGAGGGAGTTGGCACGCTCCAGCAGCTCCTGGCGCGTGGCGATGTAGTGGGCGAGCGTCGGCCGCGTGATGTAGAGCGAGCCGCCGGAGTTGAGGCGCTGGAGGTCGAACGGCGGGACCTGGCCACTCGAGCCACCGAACAGCACCATCATGCCGCGCGGTCGCAACGAGGCGAGTGAGGCGTCGAAGGTCGTCTTGCCCACTCCGTCGTAGGCCACGTCGACACCCTTGCCGTCATTGGCCTTTCGCACCTCGGCAGCAAGGTCATCGACCGCGCTGTAGTCGATGGTATGCGACGCCCCGAGCCGGCGGGCAATCTCAAGCTTGGCCTGGCTCCCAGCGGTTGCGATCACCATGGCGCCCTTGGCTCTGATCAGCTGCACCAGCAGCTGCCCGACCCCGCCCGCCGCGGCGTGGACCAGGGCAACGTCACCCGGCTGGACGGCATACGTGCTGTTGACGAGGTAGTGGGCGGTCAGGCCCTGGAGCATTGCCGCAGCGGCGGTCTCGAGGTCAACGGCATCGGGCACTGGAACCAGGTGCGCGGCGGGCCGGTTCACGAGCGTGGTGTGCGAGCCCAGGCCCTGAGCCCAGGCAACGCGGTCGCCTTCGGCAACACCGGTGACGCCGTCTCCGACCGCGACCACCTCGCCGGCGCCCTCCCCGCCGAGCACGAACGGCGTCGCGACCTCGTAGACGCCCTGACGCTGGTAGACGTCGATGAAGTTGACACCCATTGCGACAACGCGAACCTGGACCTCACCAGGGCCGGGATCCGGGACCTCGACCTCGCGCACCTCCAGGACTGAGGAGTCTCCGTGGGCAGGGACGGTCAGGGCTCGCGCGGTGGTCATGGGGCAAATCTATGCGGGGCTCGGCAGGGGCCGCTCACCCCCGAGCCAGGGACTTCTGGTAGGCGACGATCCGCTCCCGGGGCGGGCGAATGGCGTAGGCATAGGGCAGGTCCTTCACGTCGACGAACCACAGGTGGGCCATGGCGCCCGACTCGGTGAGGACCGTCCCATCAGCGCAGACCCCGTCGACCGGCCTCAGCCCGGCCACGCCGCCGCCACGACAGAGGGAGTGCGTGTGCCAGCGCAGGTAGGGCAGGTAGCTGGCCGGTGGATCTTTCCGCTCAGCCGTGAACATGGCGCCCACGAGGACGAGCTCCCCGGCGGCCGTGTGCGCGTAGACGAGCGTCTCCGGGCGGGTGGCGTCGAGGATCCGTCCGTCGGTGCGGAACGCCGGGTTCGGCACGTGCACAAGCTGGACCCGGTCGCCCCGAGAGGTGCGGCCCATCCTGGCGAGGACTGCGCTGCGGCGGTCCCAGGCGCGCTGGACGTCGTAGCCGGCGGCGCGTGCCGCTGCCAGATCGCGGTATGCCGTCGTGCTGGCGATGGTGTCCGCGAGGAGCTTCTCGGCCGCCGCCGTCTGCTCGGGAGTTGCCGCCGAGGTGTCGGGGAGGTTCGGGTGTGCGTGTTGAGCGCCTGCAGCGTCATCAGGTCCCGGCTGCGTGCCCGGTTGCTCGGCTGCCGCCGCGGCCAGCCCGAGGTGGCCGTCGGTTTGGGCCGAGCTGGTGACCTGATCGGGCTCGGTGGCGTGACCGGGCTCCGGGGCGGCGAGCGCCACCCCACTGGCAGTCACGACCGCCAGCGCGACGCCTGCGCCGAGCAGCATGGCCCGGCGGGCACTGGAGCCGACGAGCCGAGCACCGGCGGTGGGCGTCCACGCCTGGACTGTGATCGCTACGGTGGCCAGCCCCTCCATGGCCACCGTGATGAGGTCTGCCGGCCCGACCGGCTCGGGCGCCCCTCCGCCGGGCCCAAGGGGGATGCCAGCGGTGCGGGACAGGGCCCAGATCGCGACCAGCCCAAGGTTCAGGGCTGCGCCGATGCCGAGCAGGCGCCGGACGGGTGGGCGGGTCCATGCCGCGACGGCCCACGCCGACTGCGCGGCTGACGCGCCCAGGAAGAGGGCGCCGGATGCCCACCACTCCACGAAGTGCGCCTGTGCCACGCCGAGGTGGATGGCGGCGGCACCGGCGGTGAGGAGGGCCGCGGCCTGGGGGAGTGCTCGCGATCTCGTCATGGCGGCGATCGTGGCCTGGAGGTGTGCGGGCGGTGTGTGCGGAGTGTTCGAGGAGTGTTCGGGTTTGGCCGCCGTTGGAGGGCGATCGGCTCGAGCTCACCGCAAGTGCTTGCCGCCGGCACCAGACGCGCGAAAGCGTGTGGCCATGACAGCCCAGCTCCGAGTCCTCGTCGTGGAGGACGAGCCCTCCATTGCCCAGCTCGCCCGGCTGTACCTGGAGCGCGAGGGGATCGCGGTCGAGGTGGTCGGCGACGGGGAGGCGGCCCTGGCCCAGCTGCGCCGCGCGACGACGGACGTCGTCCTGCTGGACATCGGGCTGCCCGGCGCTGCGGACGGCATCGACGTCTGCCGAAGGATGCGCGCAGTGGACGACTGGACGCCGGTGATCTTCGTGACCGCCCGCGATGACGAGGTGGACCGGGTTCTCGGGCTGGAGCTGGGTGCCGACGACTACGTGACCAAGCCCTACTCGCCCCGGGAGCTGGTGGCACGCGTCAAGTCGCTGGCCCGCCGACAGGCGATGGCCTCCGCGGGAAGCGCGCGCCGCCGGCTCTCGGTTGGCCGGGTAAGCCTCGATCCGGATACCCACCGGGCGCATGTCGACGGGACCCAAGTCGCATTGACCGCAACTGAGTTCGCGCTTCTTGCACATCTCATGACGAGGCCGGGCCGGGTCTACTCGCGGTCCGAGCTGCTGGATCGCGTGTGGGACTACCCACCCGGCGATCCCTCCCGAACGGTTGACGTCCATGTCGCCCAGCTGCGGGCGAAGCTGGGCGACGCATGTCCGATCCGGACGGTGCGAGGTGTGGGTTACAGCGCGGAGTCGACGTGACCCGTGTGACCCTCCCGACAACCGGGGCACGCCGGTGAGTGTCGGTGTGCGTCGGCCGAGTCTGGAGCGGCAGACCGTCTGGGTGATGGTCGGCGTGGTGGCCATTGCCGTCGTCGTGGCCGGGCTGGTGTCGCTCGGCCTGGTTCGGCAGGCGTCGCGGGCGGAGGCCCAGCGCTCGCTGGCTCGCCAGGCCGACCTTGTCGTCGCGGTCGTCGAGGCGGCGCGCCCGGCGGACCTTGGCCCGATGCTGCGGGCCGCCCGGCGGCAGAGTGCCCCGGTCGCATGGACCACCCCGGACGGGAGCCTGCGGGGAGACTTGCTGCCACGGACGGCATACCTCGCCCTTGCTGCTCATGGGACGCCTGTGGAGGGTTCGCACCAAACCCGCCTGCGCGGTCGGCTGGTCCTCGTGGAGGTGAGGCAGCTCGGCGGCGGCCGCTCCGTGGTCCTGGCCCAGAACGCGTCACAGGCGGCTGGTGCCACGCTGGTTGGTGCCGCGCTGCCGCGGATCCTGGTCGCTCTCGGGGTGGGGCTGCTCGTGGCCGCGGTCGCCGCGATCGGGTTCGCCCGCCGGCTGGCCGCCCCGCTGCACCGCACCGCGGAAGCGGCACATGCGCTCGCGGCAGGTGAGCGGTCGGCCCGCGTGCAGCCCGAGGGGCCGCGGGAGGTGGCCGAGGTCGGCGAGTCGCTCAACTCGCTGGCAGAGTCCCTCGTCCTGAGCGAGCGGCGGCAACGGGAGTTCCTCCTGTCGGTGTCGCACGAGCTGCGGACGCCGCTGACGGCGATCCGCGGGTTCGGCGAGTCGCTGGCGGA
>DASSJT010000128.1:0-8031 GCA_035691065.1 Dermatophilaceae bacterium | reverse complement strand
GGCGCCCGTGCCGACCAGGTGGCCGCCCTCCAGCATCTCCTCGACACGGGCGTGATCACGGTGGAGGAGCACCGGACGCTGCTCGACCGGGTGGCGCCGTGAGCGGTCCCGTGCAGGTGCTCGTGGTCGGCTTCGAGGAGCCGTCGCTGTCCGGCGAGATCCTGGCCGAGCTGACCAGACTCGGCGAAGCCGGCGTCGTGCGGCTGCTCGACGTCCTGCTGGTCACGCGCACCGAGGACGGGCGCCTCGAGACGCTGCCTGCTCCGCCGGGCGCCGACCCGGACCTCGGCCGACTCGCCACCGCCTTCCTCGCTCAGACGGAGAACGAGGAGGTCCGCACCGACATCGGCGGATCGGACCCCACCGCGTGGTCCCTCGACGACGCGATGCTGCCCGGAGGTGCGTCCGCGGTCGCGTTCATCGAGCACACGTGGGCGCAACCCCTCGTCCTCGCGATCAGGCGCGCGGGCGGTCAGCTGCTCGACGAGACGTGGCTGGCCCCGGACGACCTGGAGCTGCTCGGACGCCTTGCCGCCGAGCCGCGCCGGCCGGGGTGATCCTCCGTGAGGGTGATCGGCAACATCCTGTGGCTGGTGCTGGCCGGACTCTGGCTCGCCATCGGCTACGTCCTGGCCGGCCTGCTCGCGTTCGTGCTGATCGTGACCATCCCCTTCGGCATTGCCTCCTTCCGGCTGGCGAGCTTCGTCCTCTGGCCATTCGGCCGGACGACGACCTGGCGACGCAGCGCGGGCATCTGGTCGGTGCTCGGAAACGTCGTGTGGATCATCTTCTTCGGTTGGGAGCTGGCATTGATGCACCTGGTCGCGGGCCTGGTGTTGATGATCACGATCATCGGAATCCCGTTCGGGGTTGCCTGCTGGAAGATGATCCCCTTGTCCCTGGTGCCCCTCGGACGCGAGATCGTGCCGATCTCCGGCGCGAACAGTGACCCGTACGGCGTGCCTGCCCGAACGAGGACGTAGTCGCCTCTCACGGTGGCGATCAACGTGGACGGTCCGGATCGCGGGCCGTCGCCGGTTCTGCCTTCTGGGCCTCGACCGCGCGATGGACGTTGCCGTGGATGTGGTCGGAACCGAGCCGCTCGACGAGCTGCTCCCGCTCGAGGACCGCCCGCACCACGGGCTTCACATGGGCCAGTCGGAGCGTCACACCGGCCCGGGCGCACAGCTCAAGGATGTCGGCGACCTTGGCCGACCCCTGGGAGTCGATGAAGTTGACGCCTTCGAGGTCGATCACGACGGCGGTCACGTCCGGGGTCTCCTGGATGAGGGTGCGGACCCGGTCCTCCAGTGCGTCGGAGGTCGCGAAGAACAGGCCGCCGTCCAGTCGGACCACCGCGATCCCCAGAGGCCGCTCGTCGTCGGGGTTCTCGGACTGGTCGCGGTACACCTGCGTGCCTGGTTCGCGCGCCAGCGTCGGCATGTCGGGCTGGGTGGCGACGGCGATCAGCCACAGCAGCGACAAGCCGATCCCGATCATGACGCCGGCAAGCACGCCGACTGCGAGGGTGCCGACGATCGCGGCGACCGCGACCCAGAAGTCGAACCGCTGGACCCGGTAGATGCGACGCATCTCCGGCACGTCCATCATGCCCATCACGACAGCCTCGATGATCAGCGCGCCGAGTACCGGCTTCGGCAGCTGGGAGAACAACGGGGCCAGCACGAGCAACGTCAACAGGACGGTGACACCAGAGGTGAGCGACGCCAGTCCGGTACGCGCGCCGGAGTGGTCGTTGAGCGAGCTCGCCGACAGACTCGTGGACACCGGCATGCCCTGGAAGACGCCGGCCCCGACGTTGGCGGCGGACTGTGCGATCGACTCCTGGTTGATGTCGATCTGGTAGCGGTGCTTGGCAGCGAACGCGCGGCCGTCGCCGGCGGTCTGCGAGAACCCGATCAGCATCAGCGCGAAGGCGCCGAGCGCAACCGGGATGACGTGGTCCCACATCAGCCCGACGTCCGGCATGTCGAACGAAGGAAGGCCGCGCGGCACGTCACCGACCAGGGCGACCCCGTGGTCTCCGAGGTCGAACAGGTACGACGCGAGCAGGCCGCCCACCAGCAGCACGAGTGCGCCGGGGACCCGCGGAGCGACCACCCGCAACCCGAACACCACGAGGAGTGCGACCGATCCCACCGCGAGCGTGACCCCGTTGGTGTCGTCAAGTGAGCCGAACCACGAGCGGAGCTCCTCGAACGGGTTCGACCCGGAGACGTCCGTGCCGGTGAGCTTGGGGAGCTCGCCAATGACGACGTCGATCGCCGCGCCGAAGAGGAAACCCGTCACCACTGCCCGGGACAGGAACTGTGCGATCCAACCCATCCTGAGCACCGCGAGGACCAGGAACAACAGGCCAGAGGCCAGCGTCAGCCCGGCGACGAACGACGCGACGTCCGCCTCGTCGGTGAGGCCGGCCGCGACCACGGTGCTGGCCGCCACCGCAGCCAGACCCGAGCTCGGACCCATCGAGATCTGCCGGCAGGTGCCGAAGACGCCGTACAAGAGCGCGCCCGCAGCCGCGGCGTACAGGCCGTTCTGAACCGGGATCCCGGCTATGGCTGCGTAGCCCAGGTTCTTGGGCACGATCAGGGCCGCAACCGTCACCCCGGCGATCAGGTCGCCACGCAGCCACCGGCGGTCGTAGGACCTGAGCCAGCCCACGATCGGCACCAACCCCCGCAACACCCCTGGCGGCGTCGTGGCGGGAGTCCCCTCGTTCACCTGCCGAGCATACTGAGCAACGGCGTGCACGTCCGGGGCCATGAGCCCGGCCCGGTGTGCCTTCGCCGGATCGAGAACCCGATGGTCGGAGGTGGCATGGGGCAGGTCCTCGCGCAGTTGATTCCCGTGGCCCTGGCGGCCGCACTGAGCACGGTGCCCATCACCGCCATGATCTTCATCCTGCTGTCGGAGAGACGGCGTGCGACCGCCCTCCCCTTCCTCACCGGCTGGGTGATCGGCACGGCAGCCGGCCTCACCCTCGTCACGCTCGCGGCCCAGGCGCTTCCAGGTCGACCGCGCAGGTTGGCCTCCCTGATCGGCACGCTCGAGATCCTGACCGGCAGCGCGCTCATCCTGCTGGGAATCTTCACCCTCGTTCGGCACAGACGTGCGCCGAGCAACCAGCGGCCGAGCTGGATCGAGGGCATCGGCTCCTTCGGTCCGTTGCCGGCGTTGGGCATCGGTCTCGCCCTCAACCTCCGCCCGAAGGCACTGCTGCTGTTCACCGCCGCGAGCCTGGCGATCACCGGCGCCGACCTGAGTGCCGAGGAGAGCCTGATCGCGATCCTCGTCTACACGGTGTTCGCGACCTCCACGGTCGTGGCACCGACACTTGTCACCGTCCTCCTGCCCGACTGGATGGAGCCACGACTCGTCGCGGCGCGGGACTGGATCAGCGCCCACGGGGCGTCGATGACTGCGGTCGTCATGATCCTGATCGGAATCGTCGTGATCGTGGCGGGCACCAACCGCTGACCACGCCGCGGGTCAGGCTGATACAGCCGCGCGCACCTGTTCCAGCATCGCCTCTTCGCGCTCACTGACGAGCACCGCGCCGAACCCCATGAACCCGCCTTCCTTGGCGGCCTCGGCGGCCGCCTGCGCAGCAGCAACAAGCCATCGCCCGAACGCCGCGGTCTCCTCGGGTTCCGCCTTGGCCGAGACCAGCGCCTGCACGGCGCGCAGCTCCTCCAGCACCTGCTCCCCCGGCGGAGCCCCGTCCCCCGTAGGCCGGTACCCGGCCAGCGGGCTCTGCTTCTCCTGCACCAGGCCTTGGACCTCGAGGGCCACCTCGGCCAGCAGCTGCTCGCGGCTCGGAGGGCTCGTGGCGGTCTTCAGCGTCGCCATGGTCTCCTTGGTGGCCTCGATCGGGCCACCGGGGTCGGCAAGTGAGATCGCCATCCCGGCCACGAACGGTGCCCGCACGATTCGGCGCCATTCGTCCTCAGTGAAGTCACTCTTCGTCGTCACAGGCTTCCCTCTCGATTCGCGTTGGGAACGAGAACACAGGTCCCAGTCAAGACCCTGTGCCGGCCCAGCCGCCACCACCTCACCCCACCGGGGTGAGGGCGGACGTGTTGCCCTGGGGTCACATCTCCGGGGCCACCGCCAGCACCTCGTCGATGACCGCTGCGACATCGGCGTCGGTGGTGCGGTGGTTGGTGATGCAGGCACGCAGCACGAAGCTGCCGCGCAGGGTGGCGTTCGACAGGTACACCCGGCCGTTCCGGTTGACCCGGTCCAGGATCTCGACGTTCTGCCGGTCGAGCGATGCGGCGTCCGAGCCGCGCCAGCGGAAGCAGACCGCGCTCAGCGGCACGTCCGCCATCCGCTCGAGAGATGGCTCGCGGTCGATCAGTTCCGCCAGCAGCCTGGCCTGCCTCAGGTTCCCGGCGATGGCAGCTCGGAAGGCACCCAGGCCGTGGTAGCGGAGCGAGAGCCACAGCTTCAGCGCCCGGACGCGACGGGACAGCTCGATCGTCTCCTCGAAGAACACGTCTCCCTCCACGGGGTCGTCGCTCAGCGAGGCGGCGTAGTCGTCGGTGAGGGAGAACGCGCGTCGTGCGGCCGCGCGGTCCCGGTAGAACAGGACACCGCAGTCGAGCGGCTGGTACAGCCACTTGTGGGCATCCATCGACACCGAGTCGACGTCTGCGATCCCCAGGAACTTCTCCGGCTCCACCATCGCCGCCGGCAGGCCGTAGGCGCCGTCGACGTGGATCCACATGCCCTCGTCCCTGGCCACCGCAACCAGATCGGCGAGCGGGTCCACGGCTCCGGTCACGATCGTGCCGGCACTGGCGACGACGGCGAGTGGCTGCAGGCCGGCGGATCGGTCCGTCGCCACGGCTCGCCGGAGCGCATCGGCAGAGACCCTGCAGTCGTCACCGGCGGGAAGGAGGCGAAGGTTGTCGCGGCCCAGACCCAGCAGGCCGACGGCTTTCCCGATCGACATGTGCACCTCGGAGGATGCGTACACGACGCCCGCCCTCACTCCGGTTCCGTTGGCTGGAGCGACGGCCTCGCGTGCCATGGCCAGACCCATCAGGTTCGCCAGCGAACCACCGCTGGTGAGCGTGCCGCCGAACCCCGTGCAGCCGACCGCCTCGGCCAGCCAGGAGACCACGGTGCGCTCGATCACTGCCGTTGCCGGACCCGACCGCCAGGCCGTGCCGTTCTGGTTGATCACGGACGCGAACAGATCACCCAGGGCGCCCACCGGCTCTCCCGAGCCCATCACGTAGCCGAAGAAGCGTCCGTTCCCGGCGCGGCTGTGCTCGGCCACGGCAACAAGGTCGTCGAGTGCCGCTGCACCCAGACCCGTCTCCGGCACCGGTCCCGCGAACAGCCGGCGCGTCTGCGCGCCGGTTGACGCGGGTCGGATGGGGACCTCGTCGAGCCGATCCAGGTAACGCGTTGCCTCGTCGACCACACGGGCCGCCGCGTACCTGAACTCGTCGGCGGACAGATCCAGCGGTCCCGGCTTCATGGCCGCGACCCTGGTGACGACGCGTGCAGGTCCGTGCGTTCGCCGGGCCGCCCGAAGATGCTGAGGATCTCCGTCGGCTCCTGTCCGGTGCTGCCGAACCAGTGCGGCACCTGGGTGTCGAAGGTCGCGACCTCGCCGGGCCCCAGCACCCAGTCCCGGTCGCCGAGCACGAGACGCAGGTGACCGGACAGGACGTAGATCCACTCGTAGCCGTCATGGGCCCGGGGATCGGGGTCGACCTTGCTGGTCGGGATCACGATCTTCCAGGCCTGCATGCCGTCGGGCTGCCCGGTCAGCGGGATCACCGTCCTCCCCTTGACCCGGCCGGGCTTGAGCCGGATCCGGGGGTCGCCCACGTCTGGCGCCGCGACCAGGTCGTCCAGCGGCACCCGGTAGGCCTGCGAGAGCGCCAGCAGCAGCTCGAGGGTGGGCCTGCGCTGGCTGTTCTCGAGCCGGGACAACGTGCTCTTGGAGATCCCGGTGGTGCCCGCGAGGCCGGTCAGCGTGATCCGGCGCTGGGTGCGGAACCTCCTGAGTCGCGGCCCGACCTGCGCGAGCGTGGCGGCGATGGTCGCTGATGTGTTCTCCACGAGGCACATCTGACTCCCGATTCCCGGAAACGGCAACAATCGTTGGTGCGTGCCCGTTCCGGGTCCAGCCTTGGGTCATGAGTCAGTACGACGTGGTGGTCATCGGCGGAGGCGCCGCAGGGTTGTCCGCGGCGCTGGTCCTCTCCCGGGCCCGCCGTACGGTCCTCGTCGTCGACGGAGGTGCGCCGCGCAACGCGCCGGCCGCCCACATGCACGGGTACCTGTCACGCGACGGGCTGCCTCCCACCGAGCTCCTGGCCGTCGGCCGGGACGAGGTGTCGAGCTACGGAGGCGAGGTGGTCGCCGGCACCGTCACCGGGCTCGTGCCGGACGGCCGGAACGGGTTCGGGGTGCTGCTCGCGGGTGGCCGGCGAGTCACCGCCCGCCGGTTGCTGGTGGCGACTGGTCTGCGTGACGAGCTGCCGGACGTGGCCGGACTCCGGGAGCGGTGGGCCCGCGACGTCCTCCACTGTCCGTACTGCCACGGCTACGAGGTCCGCGATCGTCCGCTCGGGGTGCTCGGTGGCACGCCTGGTGCCGCGCGCTACGCGCAGATCGTGCGCCAGTGGACCCACGACCTCGTCTACTTCACCCCGCCCGGCACCCTCAGCGAGCCCGAGCGCTCGGAGCTCGTCGCGCGCACCATCGGCGTCGTCGAGGGCACCATCGAGCAGCTCGTCGTCGACGACGACCGGCTCCGCGGCGTACGGATGTCCGACGGCCGTGTCGTGCCCCGCGACGCGTTGTTCGTGCCGCCCCGCTTCGTACCAAACAACGCCCTCGTCCTCGGGCTCGGCTGCGACGTCGACGACGAGGGCTGGGTCGTGGCCGACGCCGCCGGACGCACGAGCGTCGACGGGGTCTGGGTCGCGGGCAACCTGGCCGACCCGCGTGCCCAGGTGATCAGCGCCGCCGGCGCCGGGTCCGCGGCGGCCATCGCCATCAACGCCGACCTGGTCGAGGACGACGTACGACGCGCGGTCCTCGACCTCCACGACCGACTCCGTCCCAGCCCGACCGTGCACGTCCCCACGAAGGAGACCTCATGACCACGCCCGCCGGACCGCCGACCAAGCACCAGATCGCGCTGATGATCTGGCTGGCCGTGTTCCCGACACTCACCGCCCTCAACCTGCTGCTCGGCGAGTGGCTCGGCACGCTCACGCCGGTCGTGCGCACCTTCGTGCTGGCCACGATCGCCGTGCCGATCGTCATCTACGGGCTGATGCCCCAGCTGCACCGGGTGCGACGCCTCCTGCTGGCGCGCGCCGCCGGGTAGGGAGCGGGTCCAGGCACGAAGTGCCGTCGCCCGACTATCTGCCGAGCAGCGCGAGCACTGCGAGCACGCGGCGGTTGTCGTCCTCGCTGTCGGGGAGTCCCAGCTTCTGGAAGATGGCTTGCACATGCCGTTCGACTGCCCGCGAGCTGAGGTAGAGCTGTCGTGCGATGGCGCGGTTGGACCGGCCCTCGGCCACCAGGGCGAGCACCGAGTGCTCGCGACCGGTGAGGTTCTCCAGGGCTGACCGCTGGCGACCACCCACGAGGCTCTTGACGACTTCAGGGTCGAAGGCCGTTCCGCCAGCTGCGACGCGTTGCACTGAGTCGATGAACTCGCCCACGTTGCGCACGCGGTCCTTGAGGAGGTAGCCCACCCCGGAGGCGTTGTCGCCGACCAGCTCGAGCATGTAGGCGGGTTCGAGGTGTTGCGAGAGCACGAGCACGGCCACACCTGGATGTGAAGCCCTGATCTCGACGGCGGCGACCAGTCCGTCGTCCGCGTTGCCTGGCGGCATCCTCACGTCGACGATCGCGATGTCAGGACCCAACGAGCGCACCTTGACGAGGAGGTCGTCGGCGCTGCCGGAACGTCCCACCACGTCGTGCCCTGCGTCCGCCAGCAACGAGGCCAGGCCC
Organism: Dermatophilaceae bacterium; assembly: GCA_035691065.1. Taxonomy (GTDB): domain Bacteria; phylum Actinomycetota; class Actinomycetes; order Actinomycetales; family Dermatophilaceae; genus DASSJT01. The sequence continues at coordinate 12 of DASSJT010000128.1, read as the reverse complement.
TCGCGCAAGAGG
>DASSJT010000127.1:0-5745 GCA_035691065.1 Dermatophilaceae bacterium | reverse complement strand
CCGGGTATGCCGCTACCACGGGTTCCCCGACAGCCGGCGCGACGGAGCCGGCCGGTCCGGTTCGCACCAAGGGCCGGTCGTCCGTCGGGTTCAGCCTCGCCGCCGTGTTGGGTGACTTCTGGCCGGTGCACAGCGGCGTCGAGACGGCAGCGCTGGTGGTGGGGATCGGCCTGGTGGTCTTCTCGCAGCTCGTCCGGCGGAGCAGACGCCGACGCGGGTACACCTCGCGCCACCGGGCCTGAACCGAGGGCCGGATCGGGGCCTGGTCGATGGCTGCGGCTGGGGTTTGGCTGGGCGACGGCCCCGTTCTTGGCGTAGACAAGAGTGAGTGCCCTACACATGGCGCTGCTGACCCAACCACCGGCGATGGGGCGGCATCGGCGACGACGACTTCGCCCGCCCAAGCGCCATCGGGTTCGGTCTCGAGCAGTGCGGTCACGAGCCCCACGCCTGTCGCCGTCGAGGTCACCAGAGTCGCGTCCTGGGTGCAGCGGTGGGCAGTCAAGGCTGCCAGTGCCATGGCGCCTTCGTTCAGGCTCATGCTTCACCCACTTCCCTCGGCACCAAGCCGAGCTCGTTGATGATCCGGTTAGCAGTCGCGGAAGGGTCCGGGCCCACGTCGACGCGCAGGGACGGCTCGTCCGCCGTGGGCTCCTCCAGGTCGGCAAACTGGCTGTCGAGCAAGGTCGTCGGGAAGAAGTGCCCCTGGCGAACTGACAGCCGGGCGGCGATGGTCTCCTTGTCGCCCGCCAGGTAGACGAACGTGACGCCTGACCCTCGGCGGTTCAGCCGGTCGCGGTAGGAGCGCTTCAGCGCCGAGCAGGTGATGATCCCGCTCTGCCCTGCATCGAGCCGGGACTGGATCCACTCCGCGACCAGCTCCAGCCAGGGCCAGCGGTCCTCGTCGGTCAGCGGATGACCCGAGGCCATCTTGTCGACGTTCGCCTGGGGATGAAGGGCATCCCCCTCCGCAAAAGGCCAGCCGAGCCGACCGGCAAGCACTCCGGCCACCGTCGACTTGCCGCATCCTGAAACCCCCATCACCACCAGGACGAGCGAGTCATCAGCCACACGCGGGAGTCTGCCACCGGTTGCCATGCCTCGATACTCGAACCGCGGGCCGCCACAGGCCTGACGCCGTTTGTCGCGAATGAGCCTACCTGGTCATGCAGCACTGTGGTTGGCCCTACGGACCGGCTCATGGTTGTGATGGCTTCGGTATGCCGTGGATGTGCCTGAGCTGCATCGCTCGCTTACCGGCTCGGCACGCACCCACTGCGGCGCCGACGCGGAGGATGCCCAATGACGTTGCTGCGGTAAGGATTCCGTGGAAGGTCTTCGAGGTCGACCTGGGGCACCTCTCGTTCAGCTGCGGCCCAGTCGAAGGAGGGCCCTCGCACCACGCAGGGTTGCCCCCATGCCCATTGCCGTCACCGCACCGAGCACGACGCCGGCCGCCAAGGTGATCCGGTCGGCGGACCGCTGGCCGAATGTCGGCAGTCCGGCATCGATCCGCGCCTGCACACTCGAAGCTGGCGCCGCTCCAGCCGAGGCTGGCTCCGCGACCGCACCCGCAGCCACGACTCCTGCGGCCCGCCGACGTGCACGCGCTGCCTCACGCTGGCTGTCCGGACCCTCGAGGAGCTTGTGCCTCTGGCCGGCGGAGATGGAGGCCGCGACGGCATCCAGGTCGTTGGCCGCCCAGGCAGCCGAGACCAGGACGACGCGCGACATGAACTGCAGCCAGACGAGCAGCCCGACCACCAGGGCGATCGACGCGAACAGCGGGTTGGACATAGTGCCCCTGATGAGCACGGTGCCAAAGAGCTTCAGGAGGGTGATCCCCACCCCGCCGACGATGGCACCGTTGCGGAGGCCGCGCCATGGGACGTCGACCCCGGACAGGATCCGCAGCATCAGCAGCACGAGCCCCGTATCGAGCAGCAGGCCCACGACCAGGCCCACGCCGGTGAGCAGCCAACCCTGGCTGCCGAGCCCGATCAGCCCGGCCAGCCAGCGGGCCGCGGAGCTCGCGACGATCGTCACGCCAGCCGACAGTGCAAGACCTATCCCGAGGGTGAGCAGCACCGCCACGTCGCGGACCTTGTCCGTGAGGAAGTTGCCTGGCGAGCCGGGGGCGCCGAAGATCTGGCGGATGCCGTCGCGCAGGGCCCCCAACCACCCGAGGCCGGACCACAGGAGGAAAGCCACACCGACGACCCCTGTCGTGGTCAGTGTCCTGCCGGAGGGCACCTCGAGGGGGATGATCCCCTTGCTGCTGTCGGGGCTCGGCTTGACGAACCCAGGCAGGGTGTCGTTGAGGAAGTTCTTGATCTGGTCCAGGATCTGCGGCTGGTCGCGGAGCACCAGCCCGAAGATCGTGAAGGCGAGCGCAATCGCCGGGAAGAGCGAGAAGAACGCGAAGTAGGCGACACCGCCAGCCAGCAGGTTGCCTCTCGCGTCCCCGTAGCGCTTCCACGCCCGCCCCGCTGCGGTCCGCTGGAAGCGGGCCCACAAAGCCTGCACCCGGTCCAATGCCTGCACCTATCCCAGCAGCGGGAAGGCACGCACCGGTCGCCAGACTCCGTCAGCGCCGTGCTCGTAGAGGTGGAAGTCGGTCACGGTGAACTCGGCCTCGAAGTCGGCGAGCTCTCGGAAGGCGCGGTCGAGGTTGGCATCCGGGACGTCATGCGCCACGGTCACGTGCGGGTGGTAGTGGAACTCCAGGATCCGGTCGACCGGGCCACTGCGCACCGCTCGCTCGAGCATCTCGCACTCGCTGATGCCCCGCGAGACCTGCACGAACACCACCGGCGAGACGGGCCGGAAGGTCCCCGTGCCACGCAGGACCATCTCGAACGGCGCCGTGCGGGCGCTCAGCTCCTCCAGGTAGCTGGTGAACTTCTCCAAGGTCTCGTCGTCGGTCTCGGTCGGCGGCAGCAGCGTGACATGCGTCGGGATCGACCACGCCATCGAGTCGTCGAACGACGCCCTGCGGGCCTGCAGCTCGTCCCCATGGGGGTTGGGGATGGCGATCGAGACGCCAATGGTGGGCACGATTTCGGACCCTACCGCGCCGGGCGGAGCAGGCCCACCGTGTCGTAGACACGGCTCATGGTGGCGGTGGCGATCTCGCGGGCGCGGTCAGCCCCGTCGGCCAGGATGCGGTCGAGCTCGGCCGGGTCGGCGAGCAGCTCGTTCATGCGGTCGCGGAACGGCGTGACCGTCTCGACCACAACCTCGGCGACGTCCTTCTTGAGGTCTCCGTAGCCCTTGCCGACATACGCCCGCTCCAGCTCCTCGATCCGGGTGCCGGACAGCACGGAGTGGATCACGAGGAGGTTGGACACGCCCGGCTTGGTCTCCGGGTCATAGCACACCTCGCGCTCGCCGTCAGTCACTGCGGACCTGATCTTCTTCGCGGTGCGGGACGGCTCGGCCATCATCTCGATCAAGCCGTTCTCCGAGGAGCCGGTCTTGGACATCTTGGACGTGGGGTCCTGCAGGTCCATGATCTTGGCCGACTCCTTGACGATGTGCGGCTCGGGCACGGTCAAGGTCTCGCCGTAGCGGGCGTTGAACCGCTGCGCCAGGTCGCGGGTGATCTCCAGGTGCTGGCGCTGGTCCTCCCCCACCGGGACATAGGCCGCGTGGTACATCAGGATGTCGGCCGCCATCAGGATGGGGTAGGTGAACAGGCCGACGTTGGAGTTCTGGCCCTTAGCCGTCTTGTCCTTGAACTGCGTCATGCGGCTGGCCTCGCCGAAGCCGGTGATACACCCGAGGACCCACGCCAGCTCCGTGTGCTCCTTGATGTGGCTCTGGACGAACACCGCCGAGCGCTTGGGGTCTACTCCGCCGGCGATGTACTGGGCGGCCGTCACCCGCGTGCGCCGCCGCAGGACCTCGGGGTCGGTCGGCACGGTCAGCGCGTGGAGGTCGGCGACGAAGTAGAACGCGTCGAAGTCGTCCTGCAGGCCCACCCAGTTGACCAGCGCCCCGATGTAGTTGCCGAGGTGGAGCGAGTCGCTGGTCGGCTGCATGCCCGAGAGGATGCGGGGCAGGCCTCCGGTGGTGGGAGAGGACATGGGCGCCATTGTGTCAGGACGGGTGCGCCGCCCGCGCCCAGGTTGTGCACAACCCCAGGCCGTATGCCGGCTGGTCACCTCCCCGCTCGGACGCCTTCCAGGGGCGGGAGGCCAGGGGCCAGGCAAGGAGGGGTCATGCATTCAGGGCCGGCCAGCCAGGGGCCGCGCAGTCAGGTCAGGTGCAGCAGGAAGCCCTGGGCCGGCGCCAGGATCGGCATGGGAAGGCCGACTCCCGAGAGCAGCGCCCCGCTGGCTCGGAAGCCCTCGCCGAGCGCGGCGTCCCACCAGCTCGGCGGCTGCATCTGGACCGTGTGCGGAGTGCCGGTCTCCGTGCGAACGCGCAGGGCGTACTCGCGGCTCCGGTCAAGCCCGGCCAGCGGCACGAACCCCGGCGCCGCTCGCCGCGAGGTCGCGACCCGCGCGATCGTGTACGCCGCCTCGTCACGGCTCGACGACAGCGTCCCCGTCACCAGGAGCGAACCGTCATCGGCCTCGTCGCGCACCAGCTCGCCGCTGTGGAGCAGCCCGCGCAGCTCGCGGTAGAGGCCGGACCACGCAGCCAGGGCGGACCGCTCGTCCGGCGAGCACGAGGTGATGTCCCACTCGAGCCCGGCATGGCCCTGCAGCGCCATCAGGAGCCGGAACGACAGGTCCAGCATCCGGTGTGTGGTGTGCGCCGTCGGGGGCCCGACATGGCTGCCCATGAGCTCGCCTGGCACGAGCAGCGAGGTCCAGCGCTGGATCTGCGCGCGCTCCAGGGCGTCGTTGCAGTCGCTCGTCCAGATCCGGTCGGTGCGGGCCAGGATGCCAAGGTCCACCCGGGCACCCCCGCTCGCGCACGACTCGATCTCCAGCGCGGGGTGCGCTTCGCGCAGACGGTCGAGCACGGCATACAGCGCTGTGGTCTGGGCGTGGGTGGCGGGCGCGTCAACCAGCTCGGACGTCGTGTGCACCGACTCCATGAGGTCGCGGTTGTGGTCCCACTTGATGAAGTCGATGGCGTACTCGTCCACGAGCGCGCTGATCCGCTCGACGAGGTACTCGGCCGCATCCGGGTTGGCGAGGTCGAGCACCTGCTGGTGGCGCCACTCGCGCGGGTGACCAGCAACCGGTCCCAGCACCCAGTCGGGATGTGCCCGCACCAGGTCGCTGTCGGCGTTGACCATCTCCGGCTCGAACCAGAGCCCGAACTCCATCCCGAGGCCCTTCACGTGCTCGACCAGCGCGTCCAGCCCTTGCGGCCAGGCCTGTGCCGAGACCACCCAGTCGCCGAGGCCGGCCCGGTCGTTGCGCCGCCCGCCGAACCAGCCGTCGTCGAGCACGAAGCGCTCGACCCCGATGGCCGCGGCGGTGTCGGCGAGCTCGCGTAGGCGGCCCAGGTCGTGGTCGAAGTACACCGCCTCCCAGGTGTTGAGGACGAGGGGCCGCGGTCTGGCCGGCCGACCTGCCTGCGCGAGCCCGAGCGCGCGGCCGGCTCGCTGGCTGGCGTGGAGGCGGCGCGACACCCCGTCGAGCCCGTCGCCGGCGTACGTGAAGACGACGTCTGGCGTGCTGTAGCGCTCGCCGGGCCCGAGCCGGATCTCACCGGGCGCGAGCACCTCGCCCCCCGCCAGGACGGCCGAGTGCCGACCGGCTCCCTCGGGCAGCCGCTCGGCCA
>DASSJT010000126.1:0-7098 GCA_035691065.1 Dermatophilaceae bacterium | reverse complement strand
TGCCCCCACGTGGCTGGTGGTCCGTGGGCACCGCACCTACGTCGAGCTCTCCACGCACGCCACCGGCGCCGCGCTGCGCAGCCGCTACCGGCCGGTGAGTGAGGTGTGTGGGCGCACCATCTACCTCCGCAGCGACGTCGTACGCCGAACGCCCGCGGGTCCGCCGAGCTGCCGGGCGCCGTTCTCGGACTGGCCCGAGGACCTGGTGTCGGCCGACGGTCACCTGTGATGCCTCAGGCGAGCCGGTGGACCTGGGGGATCCGGCCCTCGAACACCAGGCGCGGCGACGCGTGGACCGGGTCGCTGCGCCAGGCGGCGTAGCCGGTCGAGGCATAGCGCTCGACGACGTCGGCGTCGACGACCACGTCGGCCGGTGCATCCACGACGGTCCGGACCCCGTCGAGGGAGAAGGCGGTGGTGACCGATGGGTCGACGTGGAACCGCGCGGCCGTCCACGGCTCCCCCGGCGCGACCGGCTGCCCCTGCTCGAGCGACGGATGGACCCCCAGCGTGATCCGGTCACCGTCGGCACCGAGCACACCCGGCAGCGACTGGGCCCCGGCCCAGCCGTCGGTCACGTCGTACGCCTCGCGGAGCCAGGAGATTGCGCAGGGACGGCCGTCCCGGTCGCGGAACGCGGTGGTGGCGTACGCCGCGGCGCCGGTGGCGAGCGGCGCCCAGGACTCGTCCGAACCGTCGAGGAAGCGAGCCATGACCGGCCCGGGCTCGTTGTCCACCTGCACGCTCACGATCACGGCCCACCGGCCCGCCACCTCGACCAGCTGCGGGCACTCGGCGACAGTCCGCACGTGCGGGCCTCCGATCCGTGCCAGCACGCCGTCGTACACCCAGGCCGCGAGGTCGTCGGAGCGGTAGTGCAGGACCGCTCCCGTGCCGTCGTCCAGGCCGGCACCGACGACCATCGACCAGGCGCCGTCGCGCTCGACCACGAACGGGTCACGGAACTCGGGTACGGCCGGAGGCCCAGCGAGCACGACGTCGCTCTCGCTGGTGCGGAAGCGGGTGCCGTCCCAGCGGGCGAGGGCCACCACCCCGCGGCCGAGGTCGGTGCCGGTGACGCGGGTGTAGAACGCGCCGTGGCCCGGGACCACGCTGCCCGACCAGCACCCGGTCTCGAACGGCTCCGGTTCGAGCACGACGCCCTGCCAGGTCCAGCGGACGAGGTCCGGCGACGTTGCCCGGGCCCAGGTGCAACCGGGCGCCCACGTCGTACGCCCGGGCAGTGCCTGACAGAAGAGCTGGTACTGCTCGCCGTCCCAGTGCACGCCGTACGGGTCGTTCATCCAGCCCGTGGGCGGACTGAGGTGCAGGGCCGGGCGCTGCCGCGTGCGGGTCACCTGCTCATGGTGGCAGCCGCCGGAACCGGCTCCGATCAGGGACGACCCCCGCAAGCCCAGGCCTAGGCTCCGCGGGGATCTCGAGGAGTCAGCCCTGCGCGACGACTGGCTGCCCTCTACCCCGTTGGTATCCCGGGCTGGCCGCGTCGAGCAAGGGGCGGCGCAACATTTCACCCTTTCGCGCGGCTCTGCGCGTAGCGTGCCCTTGTAGCGTCGGCAGTCCAGCCGACCCTGGAGGGACGTTGTGGATCCGCTGCGCATCGCCATCGCCAACGACTACGAGATCGTGGTCGAGGGCCTGGTGCAGATGCTGAAACCCTTCGAGGATCGCGTCACGGTGGTCGAAACCGTCGCCAACGAGCCAGTCAGCCAGGACGTCGACATCGTCCTCTACGACAACTTCGGCCAGGCCCACCACAAGGGCCTGGACATCGACGTCCTGCTCAGCCAGGCACGGGCCAAGCATCTGGTCGTCTACACCTGGCACATCGATCCGGCCCTCGTCGACATCGCGCTCGACATCGGGGCGACCGGCTACCTGCCGAAGAACCTCACCGCCGACGAGCTGGTCTCCGCCCTGGAGCGCATCCACGGGGGTGAGGTGGTGGCGCCCGAGACCTCGCCCGACCCCCAGCCCGGCAGCGGCGACTGGCCGGGCCGCACGTTCGGGCTTTCCGAGCGGGAGTCCGAGATCATCGCGCTGATCACGCAGGGCCTGACCAACGAGCAGATCGCGGACCGCGCCTACCTCAGCATCAACACGGTGAAGTCCTACATCCGCACCGCATATCGCAAGATGGGGGTGCGCAGCCGCAGCCAGGCGGTGCTCTGGGGCATCGACCACGGCTTCCGTCCCGACCGGGCGCGGCACCGGGTCCCGGACGACGAGACCTGAACGGGCGACTGGGCGTAGGCCCCTAGAGAGGCCGGCACTCGGGATCCTCGACCGTCACGATCCACTCCACCTGCATCCGGCACCCCACGTCGTGGGTGCTGACGCTCAGGACGTGCTCCGGGTGATCATCCCCTCGGTTGCCTTCCGAGGCGTCTGAGTACCCAGCATCGCGGAGTCGGTGCACGGCGGCCCGAAGTGTCCTCGGACTACTCATCACGAAGTCCATGTTCACCCCCGTTCGCGGGCGGGAGCGGGAGAGCGGGGCTGCGGCATCGCGCTGGACTGCCGGCCGACGTGGTGGGGCCGCGTGAACCCGTGGTCGACGGCCCAGAGGATCGCGGTACTGCGTGAGGTCACGTTCATTCTCCGGTAGGCCGACCGGATGTACGACTTGATGGTGTTCGTGCTCAGCGCCAGCGTGTGCGCGATGTCCCGGTTGCTGATGCCCTGGGTGATCAGGGCGATGACCTCCGCCTCACGCACGCTCAGACCCGCGGCCTGTCCCGGCCAGTCCTCGCCCGGGACGGAGCGGGGGCCGTCACCGTCCACCTCGGTGACGGTGTCACCGGCACACACCCGTTCGAGGGCGACAACGAGGTCCTCGGGCCCCAGGCACGTCGACAGCACACCGTCGGCGCCGCTGGCCCGAGCGTCCGCGAGGCCGCCGGCGTTCGTGTTCAAGGTGTAGAGCACAGCGTGCCGCGCCTTGACGTCGTTCCCTGCCGCCTGGTCCGCGGCGAGTGTGGTGTACAGGGCCACGTCGACCGGAAGTTCGCTCGGCTGTCCCACCGGGTCGACGATGCGGACGCGGCTTTCGTAGGGCGCGAGCATCTTCGCCAGCCCATGGACGACGAGCTCGTAGTCACTGACCAGGACCAACGTCATGCGCGGCGACGTTGCTGTCGTTCGGTGGTGCGCCGCACCCCGACTTCGCTCGGTGGTCGGTGTGGTGTCAGACACGTCAAGTTCCCTGGGGTTCGCGGCCGACAACCCAACGGAGCCGATGAAGCGCGCCTGCTGGGGGGGCGGAGGGGGGCGGGCTTCATCGGCGGTCCCGACGGGGGCGGTCGGACAGGACCTGCCGGTCCGATGCCCTGCCAGTTCTGCGGAGTCTGGCTGCGCTGAGAGGCGGATGTCTGAGCCCGAGGCGTGGCCATGGGGTCCGACCGGACGTTCACGGCGATCACGCCAGAGATGGGCGGCTGTGTTTTCAACCGTCTTCCATTCTACCGCGCCTCAGGCCCTTGGACAGGGTGGGCCGCCAGGTGTCTTCACCCCACCCCGAAGTGTGTGGCGGGGGTGCGTGCGGCGGCGTAAGCACGAACCATGCGGTTCGGCGCGCGGGTCTCGGTCTCGGTTTCGGCGCTCTTCTGCACGGGTCTGGCCGTCGCTGGCCCGTCCACGGCGGCGCACCAGGAGGACGCGGCGGCCGGCCCGCCGGGTGCCGACTCCGGCGGGTCTGGGTTCGTGCTCGCGACCACGACGCCCGGGGGCCCGGGCATGGCGCCGGCGTTCGTGGGAAATGGCTACCTCGCCGGTCGCCAGCCCTTCGACGGCCAGGGGTTCGCCGAGGTCCGGCTGCCCGGCCAGGCCGACCCGCTGCCCACTCAGTCAGAGGTGCACGGGCTGTACGCACTCGGAATCCCGGCGGCCCCACCCGGTTCGCCGCCGCAGCCGCCTGTGGAGCGACGGGCCGCCCTGCCGGCCTGGTCGACCCTGTCCTACAACGACGGCAGCGGCACCTATGCGCTGTCGCGAGGCGACGTCGCCGGGTATCGGCAGGCCCTGAACGTGCACACCGGCACGCTCACCACGTCGCTGACCTGGACCTCGCCGGCGGGTCGCACGGTCGATCTCCGGTACGACGTCACGCCCGACCGGGCCCACCGTCGTGCGGCGGTCGTGCGGCTGCGGATGGTGCCGCGGTTCAGTGGCCCGGTGACCGTGACCGACACCCTCGACGGCCGTGCGGCCGAGCTGCTCGACCCGAAGGGCACCGGCCACGACTCCCGGCGCCAGTGGGTGGACGTCGCGACCGAGGGCCTGGGAATACGTGCGACGGAGGCGTCCACGCTGGTGGGCGGCCCGGTCCATGCCGTGGCCTCCGAGGACCCGTTGACCGCGAAGCAGGCAGTGTTCCTCGACGTACGACCTGGCCAGACGTACACGATCACCAAGTACGTCGGGGTGGCCACCGGCTCGGACTCCGAACGCCCGCACCGTCGGGCGAAGCTCGCCTCGCGGGACGCCGCAGAGCGTGGCTACGCGGGCCTGAGGCGCGCCTCGGACGCAGCCTGGGCACAGCTGTGGCGCTCCGACATCCTGGTCTCGGGCGACGCACGGCTGCAGCGGCAGGTGCGGGCGTCGTACTTCGCCCTGCTGGCCAGCGTCCGCAGCAACACTCCGTGGGCACCCTCGCCGGGCGGCCTCTCCTCCGACGGATACAACGGGCACGTGTTCTGGGACTCCGAGACCTGGATGTACCCCTCGCTGCTGGCCACTCACCCGACCATCGCCCGGGCGAGCCTGCGCTACCGCTTCGACCGCCTCCGGGCGGCCCGTGCCAACGCGACGAAGACCGGCGGGAGGGGGGCCCGGTACCCGTGGGAGAGTGCGCTTCGGGGCAGCGAGGAGACTCCGGCGTTCGCCAAGACCGGGAAGCTGGAGATCCACGTCAATGCGGACATCTCGCTCGCGGTGCACCAGTTCTGGCTGGCGACCGGAGACCGGCACTGGCTGGCCACCCGGGGCTGGCCGATGCTCAAGGGCATCGCCGACTACTACGCGGACCGGGCGACGCGGAACGCGGATGGCTCCTACAGCATCCGCGACATCATCCCGCCTGACGAGTACGCCGAAGGCGTCGACGACAGCGTGTACACGAACATGTCCGCCGCACGCGCGCTCCGCTTCGCACGCGCCGCCGCCCGCGAGCTGGGCCGGCCCGCGCACGCCAGCTGGACCAGGGTCGCGCGCGGGCTGAGGATCCTGTTCGACGCGCAGACCGGCGTGCATCCCGAGTACGCCGGCTACCCCGGCAACGCCGTCAAGCAGGCTGACGTCACCCTCCTCTCCTACCCGTGGGAGCACCAGCAGTCGCACGACACGACCGCCGCGGACCTCGACTACTACGTTCCACGCACGGATCCGGGTGGGCCGTCCATGACCGACGCGATCCACTCGATCGTGACCTCCGCCCTCGGCACGCCGGGATGTGCGGCATTCAGCTTCACCCGCCGAAGCGTCGACCCGTTCCTGCGCCCGCCGTACGACCAGTTCGCGGAGTCGCGCAGCGGCGGTGCGTTCACCTTCACCACCGGGACCGGCGGCTTCCTCCAGGAGTTCCTGTACGGCTACACCGGGTTCCGGTGGCGCGCAGACCGGGTCCACCTCGACCCGAGTCTTCCTCCGCAGCTGAACGGCGTCACTGCCAGCGCCCTGCACTGGCGAGGTCGTGTGCTGGAAGTCGCCGTCGGACCGCGACACACCACCGTGCGCCTGGTGTCTGGTAGCCCCGTGCGTGTCGAGTCGCCCGCCGGGACCGCGCTGCTGCGCTCGACGATGACGCTGCCCACACGCCGTCCCGACCTGTCGCCCACGACCAACCTGGCCCGGTGCCGGCCAGCGACCGCGGACCCGGACACCGCAGAGCCCGCCGAGGCCGCCGACGACGGGACGGTCACCACGCAGTGGATCGGCGAGACAGCAAGCGCGAAGGTGACCGTCGACCTGGGTGCGATCCAGCAGGTCGGTGCGGTCACGCTCAGCCGCAACCCGCTGACGACGTACCCACCACCCCCCGGTGGCGACAAGGGCGTCACACGCCACACGGTCAGTGCCGACGCCCGCGTGCAGGTGTCCACCGACGGCCAAACCTGGCGCACGCTCGGCATCGTCGGTGGCAAGCGGCTGGAGACACGGCTCGTCAACGACGGAGGTCCCGTTCGCTTCGCGCGAGTGGTCGCCGTGGGTGCTACCGACACCCTCCCGTTGATCGTGGGGGAGCTGGCCCTCACGCAGACGAGCGAGTGAGACTCGGAGTCCCCACCAGGACCAGCGCCCACCGTGGCGACGGCCGGCTCGCCCAGCCCTCGCCGCATCCCGAAGGTGTGTCCGCTCATGCAAGAAACGACGGTCGCGCTGCCTCAGTCGCTCAACGACAGAGCAGTGCTCCGGAGAAGCACAGGTTCTCTCACTCCCCGTGGCTCATGGCCTCGCCGGGCGTCCCGAAGGCGTGGAGCCAGCCGACCTCGGTGGCGCCGAGTCCGAGGGTCGTGATCGCCACCAGGCACAGCACCGCGATCGCTCGGGCGTGCGAGGAGTGGACCGACTGGCGGGGCGGTCGGCTCCACCGACGCAGCACGATCACGGCTGCCGCGAGTGTCACCAGCTCGAGCAGGCAGCAGGCCACGTCGGGCAGTCCCACGGCCTCCGATACCCCCGCCTCGGGCCCGAACGGCAGGCCGACGCTCCGGGAGACGAGCCAGAGCAGCAAGGTCGCGGCCGAGACCCAGGCCGTCACCACGAGCACGAGTCGGTCCAGCCTCAGCAGGACTGCCAGTGCGAGCGCGAGCTCGACGAGGAACAGGAGCACGAAGAAGGCCCCCGCGACCGGCCATTGGTCGAGGTGCTCAGGGACCACCGCGGCGTGGACGGCAGCGCTGCCGACCAGGCCGGCGACGAGGAGCAGCCGCAGGTCGTGGGTCCGACTGCTCGGCGCGGACCTGCCGTCGGGTCGCGTCCCGAGGACCATCCGTCCGCCGCGGAGTGCGACCGCCCACGCCACGAGCACCAGGTTGGTGACCAGCATCAGGCCACCGCCCACGGCCACGGCCCGCACCTGCA
>DASSJT010000125.1:0-7603 GCA_035691065.1 Dermatophilaceae bacterium | reverse complement strand
GGCGGCATCCCGACCAGCTCGGTGAAGCGACTGCTGAAGGTGCCCAGCGACGAGCAGCCGACCGCGAAACAGACCTCCGTGACACTCAGGTCGCCGCGCCGCAGCAGTGCCATCGCGCGCTCGATGCGCCGCGTCATGAGGTAGCCGTACGGCGACTCGCCGTAGGCCTGGCGGAACTGGCGGCTGAGGTGCCCGGCCGACATGTTCGCGCCGCGGGCCAGCGCCTCGACGTCCAGCGGCTGCGCGTACTCCCGGTCGATCCGGTCGCGAACGCGGCGCAGCCGGGCGAGGTCGCTCAGGCGCTGCTCGGCGACAGGTCTGGTCACCTCGCGATCGTGCCACGTCGCAAGCGGAGTTGCCTAGCGCCGCTGGCTTTTCACCCCACTCCGCCCTTGTCGCAGGTTCGCCGTCTCACGGCACCCGATCCCGGGCCGGCAGTCAGCGCACTCGCCTGATGCTCCGCACCTCGACGTCGTAGCGGCTGGACGCCGCCCCGCCGGCACGGAAGAACCTGCGCCGCAGGGCCCCGCTCAGCTCCACGGCGTCGCCGTCGGACAGGCGCAGTGCGACTCCCCTGGCCCGGGCCGACCAACACGTCACGTCGATCGTGTCGACCGTGGCCCCTCCCCTGCGCAGCGACTCCCCGTCCCGGGGCACCACCACCCTCAGCTGCACGAGCGGGTCACCGCTGGGCAGCTCCCTCTCCTGCGGCGCGCCACTCACGCGTCCGCTCAGCCGCACCTCGTTGACCGACTCGGTCGACTCCCCCACCGCTGCCCTCCTTGTCCGTGCCACGTCCGGCCTCCGTCGCGAACCAGCCTCCCGGCATACAGCATCGCGGGCACCAGCGCGACGACGTCCTGTGGACAGCGTGGCGAGAGGGAAAGCGCCTGTGGACACAGCCCGAGCCACCAAGCACCAGCTGGCCCAGCGGGCCCACCTGGCCTCACCAACCCGAGCCGGCCCACCTGGCGTCACCAAGGGCAGCCCGCGCTCACCCCCACCAGAACGCCGCGGCGATCACGACATAGACCGTCACCAGTGCTGCGCCCTCGATCCAGTTGGACTCCCCGTCGAAGGTGATGAAGGCGGCGATCACCACCGCGATCGCCACCGAGACCACGAGCATGGGCGGGAAGACCAGGGTCAGCGCGGCGAACCCGAACACCTGGGACAGGATCACCAGCAGCGGGGCCAGCACCAGCGCGATCTGCATCGGCGAGTTGATGACCACCGAGAAGGCGTACTCCGACCGCCCGGCGGCGGCCAGCTGGATGCCCACCACGTTCTCGACGGCATTGCCGGCGATGGCGACCACGACCAGGCCGGCGAACGCCTCCGAGATGCTCAGCGCCTTCATCGCGGGCTCGAGCGCGACCACGAACCAGTCGGACACGAACGCCGCGAGGACCGCGGCCACGGTCAGGAGCCCGACCGCCAGCCACACCGGCCACCGCGGCTCCTCCCGGTGCATGGGGTCGCCCTCCCCCGAACCGGTCGCAGGACCGGTCCCATGGCCGGCCTCAGGACCGGTCCCAGACCCGTCCTGAGATCCACTCCCACCGCGGCTGCGCAGCGACGCCGGCAGGCTGACCACGAACAGCAGGAGCAGCAGCGCCGACACGATGACCGACAGGGTCTGCTCGTGCGGCTCGGCCGGTGTGTGGACGTAGTGCGCCAGCGAGGGCACCACCATCGCGGCAACCGACAGGACCATCAGGACGATGATGCTGCGGGCCCGCTCGGAGTCCAGCCGCTGCGTCCCGTGCCGAAGCCCGCCCACCACGAAGGCCAGCCCCAGCACCAACAGCAGGTTCGCCAAGATCGACCCGATCAGGGCAGCTTGGACCACACCCACCAGACCGGCACGCAGGGCGAACAGTGCGATGAACAGCTCGGGCAGGTTGCCCAGCGCCGACTGCAGCACCCCGGTCGCGCCGGGGCCGAACCGGTCGCCGAGCTGCTCGACGCTGCGGCCCACGAGGGAGGCGAGCAACGTCACCGCCACAGCCGAGCAGACGAACGGCAGCACCTGACCGGTGTCCACGAAGCGGGTCAGCGCGGCCAGCAGCACCGCGACCGAGGCACCGCCGAGGATGGCGTAGTCGGAGCGGACCAGGATGCGCGCGGCCGTGCCTCGGGCCTTGGTGCGCTGGGCGGCTGCGGGCATGCAGCCGATCATGGCATCGGGGTATGCCGGCCGCGCGCTACGCTGCCGGCGCGCCGGTTCGCGGGTGGCAGACTCTGGCCCGTGGACAGCCTCCCCTCCCCCGCTCCCCCGCGGCTGCGACCGATCCGGCCGGAGGACGAGACGGCCGTGCTGCGCCTCAACGCTGCGAGCGAGCACCACCTGTCCCCCATGGGGCCCGAGCGGCTGCACCAGCTGCTCGGCTGGGCCGACCGGGCAGATGTGATCGAGTTCGCCTCGACGATTGCGGGTTTCGTCCTCTGCTTCGCTCCGGGAACCGGCTACGACTCCGAGAACTACCGGTGGTTCAGCCAGGAGTACGGCTCGGAGTTCTACTACCTCGACCGCATCGCGATCGACGACGCCTTCCGTCGCCAGGGGCTCGCGGCCTTTGCCTATGGCGAGCTGGAGATGGTGGCGGCACGGTACGGGCGCATGGTCCTGGAGGTCGACATCGACCCCCCGAACGACGCTTCGCTGGCCTTCCACGCCGCGCGCGGCTACCGCGAGGTCCACCGGCTCGAAACACCCGGCAAGACGGTCTGCCTCATGGAGAAACAGCTCTGAGACCCCGACCCCACGCTGCGAAGGGCCGACCGACATGGGACAGGAGTGACTGTTGTTCGCTTGGTTCTCCACATAACTTGGGCATCTGCCCTTGCCGCTCAACGCGATCGCTGTACAGTCGAAGCGCAGGCCGCGCACTCAGGGGGCGCCTGGAGCAGCGGCTGTAGCGGTGCTGCACGAGGGCAGCCGCTAGCCGACGGAAGGAATGAAGACCCGTGTCGCTGCGAGGCAGAGCCGGCCGCAGGACATGGCTGGCTGCTGTGCCACTCGCCGTCGCCACAGCTGTTGTCACAGGCCTGGGGCCCGCCGCGGCCACCGACACGGCGACCACTGGTACGACCACGGCCGACGCGGTCACCAGCACCACGAGCACCACGACCGACCCGTCGACGACCACCACGTCCGACCCGTCGACGACGAGTGACACCTCGACCACGTCGTCCACGTCCCCGGAGCCGACGACGACGTCGTCCTCCTCCTCGTCCACGTCGAGCTCGCCGGTACCCACGACGACCAGCTCGCCCAAGAGCACGTCGACGCCGAAGTCGACGGTGGCACCCCCGGTCCACCGCGACGAACAGGCACTGTCGCCGACCCAGCTGCAGTCGCAGATCGCGCAGGCCGAGGCGCTCCGGCTGGAGATCCTCCACACCAACGCCACGATCGCCCACGCCCTTTCCCAGCTGGAGCTGGCCTCGGAGAAGTCCAACGGCCTCCTCCAGGCCTACAACCAGGCCAAGGAGCAGGAGAAGCAGGCGGCGAAGGACGCCGCGGCCGCCACACTTGTCGCCGACCAGCTCGACACCCAGCTCGAGGCCGACCACCGCCGGCTGGGCTACTGGGCCTACCACGCCTATGCCGGTGGCGGCGGCCTGGCCGAGAGCGTCACCCTGTTCGACGCCATGGTCCAGGACGCCTCACAGGCCGGCGACGCGGCTGGAGACCTGGCCTACCTCACCGACGAGCGCCTCCGCGCCTTCCAGCGCACCCGGCTGACCGCGGAGGACAAGAAGGCCCTCGCCGACCAGGCCGTCGCGGCACAGCAGCAGGCCCGCGACGCGGCCACTGCCGCCGACGAGGCGAAACGGAAGCTCGACGGGGCCATGAAGGCCCAGAAGAAGGACCTGCTGAAGGTCCGCGCCCTCTACCTCGACCAGGTGCAGCGCGCCGGCCCCATCGCCGGCATCCTGATGGGCCAGAACAGCACGGCGGCGAAGGCGGCCTACGAGGCGCTGATGGCGGCAATCCGGTCGTCGTCGGGTCTGCTTGTCACCGGGTCCGGCAAGCCGTGCTCGGGTGACGAGTCCGACTACCCCAACGGGGCCATCCCCATCAGCGCCCTGTGCCCGCTGTGGGGCGCACCGGGCGAGTACCTCCGCCCGACCGCGGCGGCCGCGTTCAGTGCCATGAGCAAGGCCTACGCACGCGACACCGGCAAGCCCCTCTGCGTGACCGACTCCTACCGCACCTACGCCGAGCAGGTGGCCCTGAAGGCCGAGAAGGGCAAGTGGGCGGCCACCCCGGGCACCAGCGAGCACGGCTTGGGCAAGGCGGTCGACCTCTGCGGGGGCGTCGAGAACTTCGGGACGGCCGCGCACCTGTGGATGAAGGCGAACGCACCGCTCTTCGGCTGGTTCCATCCCGACTGGGCCGAGCCCAACGGGCCGCTGCCCGAGCCGTGGCACTGGGAGTTCGCCGGCTGAGGATGCCTGCTGACACCTGGGGACACCTGCCCTGCACCTGGTGACACCAACTGACGCCTCCTCACGACCGGTGAGGCTGCTGCCGATCCGGGCGTACGACACGACCCGAACCTGAGCTGCGATACCCATCCCCGTGAACCGGAGATGTGCCACGCTGCGCCCATGGCATCGACCGACCTCACCGCGGCTCCGGCTCCCTACGTCGGGAACGAGCGATACCGCCGCCCCTGGTACTGGTACGACTGGGCCAACTCCGCCTACGTCACGACCACCGCGACCGTCATCCTGGGGCCCTACCTGACGTCGGTCGCCAAGAAGGCCGCCTGCCCGACGCTGCCCTCGGATGCCACCTGCCGCACCAACCTGCACGTCCTCGGCATCCCGATCGACCCCGGGTCGCTGTTCTTCTACACCTCGACCGCCGCGACCATCATCTCGGCGGTCCTGCTGGTCTTCGTGGGGGCCATCGCCGACCGCTCGCCGCGCCCCAGCCGGCTGCTCGGCGGCTTCGCCTGGTGTGGCGCCCTCGCCGCGACCCTGATGTTCTTTGTCACCGGCGCCAACTGGCAGCTCGGGGTACTGCTCATGGTCGTGGCCAGCATCAGCCTGGGCGCCTCGCTCGTCGTCTACGACTCGATCCTGTGCCGCATTGCCGGTCCGGACGACCGTGATGCCGTGTCCTCGCGAGGCTGGGCCTTCGGCTACCTCGGCGGGGGCCTGCTCCTCGCCCTCAACCTCGTGCTCGTCGTCGCCCACGACACCTTCCGCGTCAGCGAGGGGATGGCAGCGCGGATCAGCCTCGCCTCGGCCGGCCTGTGGTGGGGTGCCTTCACGCTGGTCCCGGTCATCGGCATGTGGAACCTCCGCGGCGTCGAGCGGCTCACGGTGGCTCGGGAGGCGAGCATCGTCGGCGGGAGCTTCCGCCAGCTAGGCAGCACGTTCGCGGAGATGCGGGAGTTTCCCCAGACCCTGCGGTTCCTCCTGGCCTACCTGTTCTTCAACGACGGGATCCAGACGGTGATCGCCGCCTCGAGCACCTACGGCGCCGAGCAGCTGAAGTTCTCCCAGAGCCAGCTGATCCAGACCATCCTGCTCGTGCAGTTCGTGGCGTTCGGCGGCGCGCTCCTGTTCGGGCGCATCGCAGGCCGGGTCGGCGCGTGGAGGGCGGTGCTCTGGTCCCTGCTCCTGTGGACCCTGATCGTGGTCCTCGCCTTCTTCGTGCCGGCCCGGGCCTACCTGCCCTTCCTGGCCCTGGCGGTCCTGATCGGCATTGTCCTGGGCGGGAGCCAGGCGCTGACCCGCTCCCTGTACAGCCAGCTGATTCCCCGCAGCCGGGAGGCCGAGTTCTTCAGCTTCTACCAGGCCATGGAGCGCGGGACGAGCTGGTTCGGGATGATCGCCTTCGGGCTGGTGCACCAGTGGACCCACTCCTACCGCTGGGCCATCTTGGCGCTTATCGCGTTCTTCGCGCTCGGCGGCTGGCTGTTGCGCCGAGTCGATGTGCGGCAGGGCATCCTGGACGCAGGGAACGAGGTTCCCGCGGTCGTGTGAGCGCGCTGCTCGCCCCTTTTCGGCACGCTGTGACCCGCCTCACACAACCTCTGGCCGCCGCCAGCCGTCGGAACAATCGCGGGGCGCAGCGCGTTGGACAAAAGTGCCCGCGGTGGATACCGCGTGGCGCGGCACGGCGTGACCACGGCAGGTTGGGAGAACCCTCACATGGCAGAGCGATCACTGCGCGGAACGCGTCTCGGAGCCTTCAGCATGGAGTCCTCGGAGAACGTCGTCCCGAGCGAACGTCAGATTACGACATACGTGTGCCCCAACGGCCACCGGATCGAGCTGCCCTTCTCCGTGGAGGCTGAGATCCCCGCGACGTGGGAGTGCCGCTGCGGCGCCGAAGCTCGTCTCGTCGACGGCCCGGAGCCCGAGGCGAAGCCGGTGAAGCACCAGCGCACCCACTGGGACATGCTGCTGGAGCGCCGCTCGATCCCTGAGCTCGAGGAGCTCCTCGAGGAGCGCCTGACCCTCCTGCGCGAGTCCCGGGGCGAGAAGCCCCGCCGAAAGCGCAGCGCCTGACGGCCCAGAAGGTCCACGGCACCGACCAAGGTCCAGACCCAGAACTACGGCGTATGCCGTGCACCCGACCCGGGTGCACGGCATACGCCTCTTCTGTGGGTGCGCGGGCTCGCCGGCGCCTACAGGACGTCGCCGCGAATCGTGTCACCGCCGGCGTCCCCGGGGCCGCCCGGCGGTCCTCCAGGCGGCCTGGTGCCCCAGAACCCCCGCAGCAGTCGTCGCGACACGACCGCCTCCAAGCCCCGGCGGGCGATCGGACGCGTCGGTGGGAGGATCATGAAGAACCCCGCGACGTCGGTCAGGAAGCCCGGGGTCAGCAGCAGCGTCCCTCCGACCAGGACGAGCGCGGCATCGGCGAGCTCACGGCTGGGCATCCGGCCGGTCTGCAGGGCGTCGGCCAGGGCTCGCCACGTACGCAGGCCCTCATGCCGCACCAGCCAGGCACCGAGTGCCGACTCGACCAGCAGCAGGAGCAGGGTCTGCCAGCCGCCGATCACCCGTCCCACGGCGATGATCACGGCGAGTTCCGCCAAGGGCACGACCAGCAGCGCCACGAAGAGCAGGCCGACCCAGCGCGGCCGGCGCCGCGCGTAGGGCGTGCGACCTACAGCCGGTGCCATGTCGGCTCCCGCCGAAGCAGGTCCCGGGCCTGCCGCGAACGGTGCTCCAGGCCCCACAGGGTGATCCGCTGCAGCGACTCGCGCATGATGTCGCCACTCATCTTGGAGTCGCCGATCTCGCGCTCGACGAACGTGATGGGCACCTCCACGACCCGCAGCCCCAGTCGCACGGCACGCTGGGTGAGGTCGACCTGGAAGCAGTACCCCTGCGACGCCACGTGGTCCAGCCCGATGGTCTGGAGCGCGCTGGCCCGGTAGACCCGGTAGCCGGCCGTCGCGTCGTGCACGGGCATGCCCAACAGGGCGCGGGTGTAGAGGTTGGCGCCGACGCTGAGCGCCTTGCGGTGCAGCGGCCAGTTGACCACGCTGCCGCCCCGGACCCAGCGGGCCCCGATGACGAGGTCGGCGTCGGTCAGGGCCGCGAGCAGGGTCGGGAGCTGCTCGGG
>DASSJT010000124.1:0-4164 GCA_035691065.1 Dermatophilaceae bacterium | reverse complement strand
GAGCTCCCCGACCATGCGGTCGAGCTCGGCCTCGGACAGGTCGATGCGCGCCAAGCCGGCGAGGTGGGCGACGTCGTCGCGGGACAGTGCGGACATGCCCGCAAGTCTATGGGGACGCGGGAACGCAGCGGACCAGCGCAGACGACGATGGGGGCCGGTAGCGGTCGGGTGTGAGACCGGGCGGGTGGAGGGGCTGCCCGGAACCGGCGAGACGGCAGAGACGTCCTCAAGCCGGTATGCCGGCCGGCCCAGTCCGCGCACCGCCGGGCCACGTCCCGGGCGCGGCTGGGACGACGGGTGGGCTGGGCGGTGGCGTATCCACCGGGGGCAAGTGACGGCATACGGCTCCCGGTGCTTCTTGTCCTGCACGGCCGTGGCGGCGACCACAGCAACGCCTTTGGCGCCGGGCTCGGCCTCGACCGGTTTCTCGCCGATGCGGTCACCCGTGGCGGGCCGGCGTTCGCGATCGCCAGCGCCGACGGCGGCGATACCTACTGGCACCGCCGGACGTCCGGCGAGGACGCCGGTGCGATGGTCACCGACGAGTTCGTTCGGCTGCTCGGCGGGCTGAGCCTCGACGTCGCCAGGGTTGGCTTCCTGGGGTGGTCCATGGGTGGGTACGGGTCGATGCTGCTGGCCAGCCGGCTCGGCCCGTCACATGTGGCAGCGGTCGCCGCCGAGAGTCCGGAGATCTGGGAGTCTGCGAACCAGACGGCACCGGGCGCGTTCGACGGGCCGGCCGACTACGAGGCGCACACCGTGCTCCGCCGCCATGCACAGCTCGCCCGGATCCCGCTGCGCATCGACTGTGGCACCGGCGACCCCTTCTACCGCGCCACCAAGGCCTTTATCGCCATCCTGTCGCCGCGACCGGCGGGCGGATTCCGGCCGGGTGGGCAGGACCTGGGCTACTGGCGTCGCATGGCACCAGCCCAGCTGGCCTTCGTGGGCCGACACCTGCGTCCCGGGTGAGCGTGCCTGTGCCCCACCGCGCAGGGGTGAAGGTGGGGGACGTTGCCTCAACGGGCGGTCGCGCCCCGGCAGCGGGTCCTGGCTCCTCAGGGGCCGGTCCTCAGAACGCGGTCCCCAGAGCACGGTCCTCAGACGGCGTGCTCCTCGTGGTCTTGCACGTTGACGATGTCTCGGGTCAGCTCGAGCTGGCCCAGGTGCTGGGACAGCTCTTCGTAGACGTGCATGAGCACCGCTCCCTGGGTGCGCACGAAGACGTCCGTGCGCTCCGGCGGGTTGGCCGGAGGAGCGGAGAAGTCGCTGGCCAGCACGTCGGCACGGAACTTCTCCTGCACGGCGCGCGCCCGGGCGGCCAGCTCGTCGACCGGACCGCTGGCGGTGAACTCGGCCTCGCGGTCGCGGGGCACCACGATGCCGCGGTTGACCGTCGAGGCCCAGTGCGTGGCCACTCCCAGGCAGTGGGTCAGGATCGCGTATGCCGTGTTGGCCCCCTCCAAAGGCGGCCGTCGGTTGGCGAGGTCGTCGCCGAGCCCGACGACGATCGCGGTCAGCCGGTCGAAGGCCTTGTCGCAGTAGGCGAGGTACTCCTCGGCGTCGATCACTGGTCGTCGTCTCCTTCGTCGAGGTCTCGGCCCCCACTGCCGTCGGGACTGCCGGTCTGGAGCAGGCGCACGAACGCGGCCTCGTCGAGGATGGGCCGGCCGAGCTCGCGCGCCTTGTCCTCCTTCGAGCCGGCATTCTCGCCGACCACCACGAAGTCGGTGCTCTTGGACACCGAACCGGCCGCCTTGCCCCCGCGCGCCACGATCGCCTCCTTGGCCTCATCGCGCGAGAAGCCATCGAGAGACCCGGTCACGACGACCGTCATGCCTGTCAGGGTCTGCTCGACCGACCCGTCGCGCTCGTCTTCCATGCGGACGCCGTCGGCAGCCCACCGGTCGACGATCGCACGATGCCAGTCGTTCTCGGGGAGGTCGAACCACTCGCGCACCGAGTCGGCGATGACGCCGCCGACCCCTTCGACCGCCGCGAGCTCGTCGCGGCTGGCGGCGCGGATGGCGTCCATGGAACCGAAGTGCTGGGCCAGAGCGCGCGCTGCTGTGGGGCCGACGTGCCGGATGGACAGGCCGACCAGTACGCGCCAGAGGGGCTGGTCCTTGGCAGCCTGGAGGTTGGCCACGAGGCGTCGCCCGTTGGCCGACAGCACCCGGCCGTCGACGACCTCCTCGGGGGGGTCGGTCTTCTTGGCAGCCCGGGTGTAGAGCGGCACCTTCGCGATGTCCTTGGCGGTCAGGCTGAACAGGGTGCTCTCGTCGTCGATCACTCCGCTCTCGAGGAGCCCGATCGCGCCCTCCCAGCCGAGCGCCTCGATGTCGAACGCCCCGCGGCTGGCCAGGCCGAACACGCGCTCACGCAGCTGGGAGGGGCAGGAGCGGGCATTGGGGCAGCGGATGTCCTTGTCGCCCTCCTTCTGGGGGGCGAGCCTGGTGCCGCACGAGGGGCAGTGCGTCGGCATCACGAACTCCCGCTCGGTGCCGTCGCGCAGGTCGACCACCGGACCGATGATCTCGGGGATGACGTCGCCGGCCTTGCGCAGGACGACCGTGTCGCCGATCAGGACGCCCTTCCGCTTGACCTCGTGGGCGTTGTGGAGCGTCGCCATCTCGACCGTCGAGCCCGCGACCACCACCGGCTTCATCACGCCGAAGGGGGTCACCCGGCCGGTGCGGCCGACGTTGACCTGGATGTCGAGGAGCTTGGTGTTGACCTCCTCGGGCGGGTACTTGTAGGCGATCGCCCAGCGCGGCGCCCGCGACGTGGAGCCGAGCTGCCGCTGGACCGACACCTCGTCGACCTTCACCACCACGCCGTCGAGCTCGTGCTCGACGCTGTGGCGGTGCTCGCCGTAATAGACCACGAACTCCTCGACCTGCTCGATCGTGTCGAACACCCGGGTGTGGCTGGACACCGGCAGGCCCCACTCGCGGAACAGGGCGTAGGCCTCGGACTGCCGGGTCAGCTCCAGCCCCTCGTGGTAGCCGACGCCGTGCACGAGCATGTGCAGCGGACGGCTGGCACTGACCCTCGGGTCCTTCTGACGCAGCGACCCAGCAGCTGAGTTGCGCGGGTTGGCGAAGGGAGCCTTTCCGGCCGCGACGAGCGAGGCGTTGAGCTCCTCGAAGCCCTCGATCGGGAAGAACACCTCACCCCGAACCTCGACCCGCTCGGGGTGGCGGGTGCCCTCGAGCTGGTGGGGCACACCCTCGATCGTGCGCACGTTGTTGGTGACGTCCTCGCCGGTGCGCCCGTCGCCGCGGGTGAGCGCGCGCACGAGGCGCCCGCGCTCGTAGAGCAGGTTGACCGCCAGCCCGTCGATCTTCAGCTCGCACAGATAGTGGTATGCCGTGGACCCGGCCTCGCGGTCTACGCGCGCCGCCCAGGCCGACAGCTCCTCGGGCGAGAAGCAGTTGTCGAGGCTGAGCATGCGCTCGAGGTGGTCGACCGCCTGGAAGTCGGTGGCGAACACCGAGCCGCCGACCATCTGCGTCGGGCTCTCAGGGGTGCGCAGCGAGGGGTAGGAGTCCTCCAGCGCGTTGAGCCGCAGGATGATCGCGTCGTACTCCGCGTCACTGATCGTGGGCGAGTCCTTGACGTGGTAGGCGAACTGCGCGGCACTCGCCTGCTCGGCGAGGTCGGCCCACTCGTGCCGTGCCTCGTCGGGCACGGCCACGTCGATGATCGGCGTCGGGTCGGCGTCTCGTGGCGTCGCGGCGGTGTCGGTCACGGTGCCATCCTGCCGCACGCCGGTGACACGAGGGGCGCCCTCCAACGCCCCGACTCCCGTCGGCTACCTCCCCAGCCCCATGACGGTTCCCAGCCTCGCCCGCCCACCTCTCGACCTCATGGCGGCCTCCGCCAGACCTTCCCGACTTCGTCTGCAGCGGGAGCGGCGTGGAGCCGGAACCGGCCGCCCAGGCGCTCCCCCGGCATACGACGTCGGTTTGCCGGACGGTAGCCAGACGGCTGCCGGGGTGGCAAGAATGTGGGCACCACGGTGGTACGCGGCGGTCCACCGCCCTGGTCACGGCCAACAGGTGTTGGTCACAACCAACGGGTGTCCTCCGTGGTGCGGCAGCACGAGCCAGTTCCATCAGCCTGAGCCGGCACGAGTCAACAGGAGCCAACGATGACCAA
>DASSJT010000123.1:0-2991 GCA_035691065.1 Dermatophilaceae bacterium | reverse complement strand
GTCGAGCACGGTGGCCTCCACGGGGCCGATCCCGGTCGCGGTGAGCACCGCGACGTGGCCGTCGCCGCGATGCTCGCGCACCAGCGTCGCGGCGTGCCAGAGCGCGAGCAGGTCGTCGTCCGGCCAGACCAGTCCGGCGTGGGCGGCGTACAACGGGCGGCCGGGCGCGGTGAGCCCCTCGGTCACACGGCGGGCGATCGCGAGGGCTTCCGAGACGTCGGGCCGGCCCAGGATCCGGCCGAGGGCCTCGGCCGTGCCGTCACGGCGCGCCTGCACCAGGCGCTCCGGCGTGGTGAGGTCCCATGCCGCCGGCAGCGCCTTCCGGTGCAGCCAGGGCGCGAAGACGTAGAACGTCGCCTCGCTCACCTCTGGTCCGACCGGGCCCATCGCGGCCACGCGCGCCGCGAAGTACGACAGCCGCGGGTGCAGCCCCAGGGCGACGTACTGGTCGCGCGTCTCGTCCGCGAAGTAGCCGACCACGTGCAGGGACTCGAGTCCGGACCAGGCGCGACGCGCGGCGCGGACCAGGGCGGGGTCGGTCATGGACCGACTCTAGTGTCGGCGGGAACGGCTAGCGTCGCCGCCATGACCGAACAGATGCCTGCGGCCAGGGCTCTGTTCGACGACCTCGCCGTCGACCACCTGGGCCGCCCGCACGTGACGATGGGCCGCATGTTCGCGAGCGAGGGCCTGGCCGTCCACGGCAAGATCTTCGCCTTCGTCGGCCGTGACGGGCGGCTGATCCTCAAGCTCCCGCGAGCGCGTGCCGAGGAGCTGAACGACGCGGGTGCGACCGAGCCCGTCGTCCTTGGTGGGCGCACGATGCGGGAGTGGGTCGGCGTCCCGCTGCCCGACCCTCCGCCTGGCCCGTGGGGTGGACTGATGGAGGAGGCGCACACGTACGTCGCCGAGCTCGCGGAGAGCCTCGACGGTGGTTGAGCCTGGATCCACCGATGCCGTTTGTTGCGTGGTCGGTTCTGGGTTTCTCAAGGTGGTGTTCGGACCGGAGCGTGCTTGTCTGGCCGGTCTGTGCGGCTCTTCCACTTGTCCTTGGTTGTGCCCGGGGGCGTGGTGGTCAGGGGGTGGTGGCCGGGGGTGGTCCGCATCCGGTGGTCAGGAGGTTTTCCCAGGCGGTCTGCCAGGGCCAGTGTTGTGGGAGGTGGAGTCGTAGCCGTCGCGCGGAGCGTGCCAGCCGGGCTGGGAGGTTGATCAGCTGGGTCCGGATGGTCGCGGTGGTGGCTTTGGCGTGGAAGGTCGAGGCGAGGGTCCCGGCGGCGCGCAGCAGGTTGAAGGTCATGGTGGCCAGGATCAGCCAGGCGCTGTTCGCGGAGAAGGATCCCGAGGGCAGGTGGGCCAGGGGTCCGCTCTTGAGGTCGGCGATGACTTGCTCGACCACGGCGTGCCCGCGGTGCGCGGCCTCGGCCTGCAGCATCGGCAGGGGTGAGTCGGTGAACACCGCGTGGTGGCGGTAGGTGGCGAACAGCTCTTGTTGTCCGGCCGGGACCGAGGTGGGGTTGAGCCGCCGGACCCGGCGCACGATCAGCCGGCCGGTGACCTGTTCGGACCTGGGGCGGCGGGTGAACGCGGTGAACGCGACCTCGGCGACCTCGGCATCAGAGATCCAGCGTTGCTGATCGGGATCCCAGATCGCTTGGGGGTAGCGGATCGGGGTCCAGGCGTCCTGGTCGATCCCGGAGATCGCGGAGAGCACCGCGGGGTTGCGGCGCGCGGTGACCGAGAACCGGGCCCCGCCCCGACGGGCCGCAGCGATCACGTCGTGGGTGTAGTAGGCCGAGTCCGCACGCACCACCACCAGCGCACCGGCCCCGACACCGGCCCCGACACCGGCCCCGAGGCCGGCGCGGTTCGCTGCGCGCAGCGCCCGGGTCAGGAACTGGCCCGCACCGCGGGTGGAGTTCACGTTGCCGCGCCGCAGCCGGGCACCCGCGATCACCGGCGCCGTCAACGGGGTGGAGATCGTGGCCAGCAGCGCGTTGAGACCGCGGACCCCGGAGTACCCCTGCTCGACGCCTTGCTTGGCGTGTCCGTAGGTGGCCCGGATCGTGTCGTCGATGTCGAGGTAGGTCAGCTCAGCGCCGGCCAGGAGCGGGGCGCGCGCGGCCAGGCCGGTCAGGAACCGGGAGGCCACCGCGTCGAGCTGGCTCACGTTCCCGAAGCTGAACGCCCGCAGGAACGAGCCCACCGTCGAGGGCGCCCGGACCCCGGTAAAGAGCCGGCCCATCCCACCGTGCCGCAACAGCGCGAGGTCATCGATCGAATCCGCGCCGGCGCCCATCCCGGCCAGCACCGAGACCACCTTCGCTGCCGGGTTCGCGCCCCTGTCGCCGGGCACGCGCAGGTGCTCACCGACCAGCCTGGAAAGCCCAGCGGCCTCGGCAAGCCCGAGCACCGGAACCAACCCCGCCGCCGACACGAGATTGGGATCATCAAAGACCACCGACGACGCCGAAAACCTATGAGAGAGTCGCATCTGCGAGATGCCCTTCGTTCGGCCCAGAAACGGTCCTTCGCAAGTCCGATTCTCCAGCCCGACAAGGGCATCTCCGCGTCACGGCACGCACGCACGCCCAACCCATCGGTGGATCAGGGTTGAGGAGGTGCGCGTCGACGGTGGTTGAGAGGCGGTCCCTGAGGAGGGCCGCCAGGCCCGTCTCGAAGGGTTGCGCAGCAACCGTCTCGAAACCTCCGTCGCTCGTGGTTCGACACCCGCTCGCTGCTCGACCACCGGAAGGTGCTAAAGGAGCCCCCGCAGGGGGTTCAGGACCGCCTCCGTGAAGCGTCGGTGGAGGCCTCGTGCCGCCCAGTCGCCGGCGCTGAGCTCGACGCAGTTGGAGAGGTCGGTCTCGAAGATCTCCTCCATGGCGGCGGCCATCGTGGGGTCGATGAACTCCACGTTGATCTCGTAGTTGCCGCTCATCGAGAGCCGGTCGATGTTCGCGGTGCCGATGGTCGCCCAGGCGCCGTCGACGG
>DASSJT010000122.1:0-10326 GCA_035691065.1 Dermatophilaceae bacterium | reverse complement strand
CCCAAGGTCGAGCGGGAGGCGCTCGTGGCCAGCGACCCGGGCACGTTCTCGCTGCCCGACGCGGCGGACCTGAGGTACAACTGGGTCCACGCCCGCCTGGCGGCGCTGGACCCCGCCGAGGCCCGCGAACTGGTCGTGGACGCCTGGCGGATGTGTGTCCCCCGGAAGCTCTCCGACGCGTGGGACGCCCAGCACCCTGAGGGCCCGGGCTGAGCCCTGCAGGCCGGCCGCGCCTGTGCCGCGCGTCAGGCCGACCGGTCGAGCAGGAGGGAGGCTCCCAGCGCCAGCGCACCGATCGTGACCACGAAGAACGCCAGCACCCACATCAGGCCGGGGAGCACGGTGATGCGGGCGAGCTGGTCGGCGTCGGAAGCGCCGCCGCGTCCCCGCACCCGCTCCACCTGAAGGCCCCAGACGGCCCGCGGGGCGGCCAGCATCAGGAACCACGTGAGGACGTGGGCGGCGACGGACTGGGCGCCCGGGCTCAGCCACCACGTCGCCGCCCCCAGGACGAGACCGGACGCCAGCACGACCCAGAGGCCGTAGAGGTTGCGGATCTGAAGCAGCATCCAGCCCAGCACGACAAGCACTCCCCAGAGGACCGCGGCCGCGTGCCCGGTTCCGAGGACCCAGGCGGCGCCGAGACCCACGACGGCCGGGCCGGCGTAGCCGGCGAAGAAGGTCGCCACCATGCCGGCGCCCCGGGGGCGTCCCTTGGAGACCGTGAGGCCGGAGCTGTCCGAGTGCAGGCGTATGCCGGCCAGCCGCCGCCCGCACAGCAGCGCCACCACGCCGTGGGACCCCTCGTGAACGAGCGTCACGAGGTGGCGGCTGACCCGCCAGGCGACGGGCCACGCGGTCGCGACCAGCGCGGATGCGCCGGCGAGGAGCACGATGCGCCGGTCGAGGACCGGAGAGGTCGCGGTGGCCCGCGCCCACAGGTCGGCGAAGAAGGTGTTCAGGAGGCCAGCTCCTCGACGGTCATGGTGAAGCCCCTGGCGCGCAAGCGCTCCACCAGGGCCGTTCCCAAGGCCGTCGCCGGAGTCAGCACCCCGGCGGCCAACGGCAGGCTGGACGGGTCGCCGGCCAGGCACAGGGCGGACTCGCCGAGCATGACTGACGTGGCGGCATACCCCGGGTCTCCCTGAGCGGCCACCACG
The DNA here is from genome assembly GCA_035691065.1 of Dermatophilaceae bacterium. Taxonomy (GTDB): domain Bacteria; phylum Actinomycetota; class Actinomycetes; order Actinomycetales; family Dermatophilaceae; genus DASSJT01. The sequence continues at coordinate 9,166 of DASSJT010000122.1, read as the reverse complement.
GCAAGGTACCGGCGCCCCGACGAGGTGTGGGTCCGGATCTCCATGCGGAACCACCCGGCCCGCCGTGCCTCCTCGCTGGGGCCCTCCCCCGGTGAGGGCATGAGCCAGTTGGCCAGGGGGCGGGTCAGCGGGTTGGCCATGGCCGCCAGGCCCAGGCCGAGGCCGGCGGTCATGAGCACGGCACGGCGCCGGCCACGAGCGCCGCGGCCGAATGCCGCGGCCTCGCGGTAGCGGAACGCCTTGCCGTAGGCGTGCCCGAGGAGCGCGTTGCTGCGCCGTACGATCCGGGTGTTGAACATGCCCATGACGAACGGGCCGACCCACTGGCCCGACTCGTGGTCGAAGAACACGCTCCTGACGTCACGCTGTCCCGGCAGCGACGGCTCCGCCTCCCGCGCCGGGCTGAGCGCGTAGGGGTCGAAGAGGACCTTCGTCAGGGCAGGGTGTGCGGTCAGAGCTTCGAGCTGGGCCCGCGAGGAGTCGACTGTGCCTCCGCTTGCGCCACCCTTCGCACGGGCTACGAGGGTCGTGTCGAGGAGGTCGCCGGCGCCGTCGGCCACGGCCCGCTCGTGAAGCATGAGCACCCCGAGGTCAGAGGGGATCGAGTCGTAGCCGCAGGCGGTCACGATGCGGGCGCCGCTGGTGCGGGCCGCCTCGTCACAGGTGTCGATGACCTGCCGCACGAAGAGCGTCTCGCCCGTGAGGTCGGCGCAGTGCGTTCCCTGCTCGGCACACGCGCGGGCGAGGGGCAGGCCATAGCGCTGGTACGGGCCGACCGTCGTGACCACGACCCGCGCAGAGGCGGCGAGGTCGCGCAGGCCCGCGTCGTCTGCAGCGTCGGCGACCAGCACCGGCCACGCAGCCGCTCGCGGCGCAAGCTCGGCGAGCTCGGCGCGCACGGCCGCCAGTCGCTCGCGGGAGCGGCCGGCCAGAGCCAGGCGCAGGTCCTCGGGCGCGTGCTCGGCGAGGTACCCGGCGAGAAGCCGGCCGACGAATCCCGTGGCGCCGTAGATCACGATGTCATGGGGTCGGTCACCGGGCATGGGAGGCAACCTACCGGGAGCGCTGCATGGCGCCCAGCCGGGCCAGGAGCACGGCCTCGGCGACGCACACCCGCTCGAACTCGCCCAGGTGGAGGGACTCGTTGGCTCCGTGCGCGCGGGCGTCCGGGTCCTCTACTCCCGTGATCAGGATGGCGGCATCGGGGAAGCGCTTGGCGAACGCAGCGACGAAGGGGATGGACCCGCCCACCCCCATGTCGACCGGCTCGACGCCCCAGGCATCGGTGAAAGCTGCCCGGGCCTGGTCGTAGACCGGGCCCGTGACGTCGGCATCGAAGCCCGCGCCCTGGTCGTCGAGGTGCACCTCGACCCTGGCCCCCCATGGAACGTGCGCCTCGAGGTGCCGCTGCACTGCGGCATACGCCTCCAGCGGCACCTCGTCCGGTGCCAGGCGGATGGAGACCTTCGCGCTGGCCGTGGCCACCAGGGTGTTGGACGACGTCGCGACCGAGGGTGCGTCGATCCCGATGACGGTGGCGGTCGGCTTGGCCCAGAGGCGGTCGAGCAGCGACCCGGTGCCGATCACCTCGACGCCGTCGAGGAGCCCGGACTCCGCACGCAGCCGACCCTCGTCGAACTCGAGGTCGCTCGCCTTGCCGGACTTCAGGCCGTCGATCGCGACGTCTCCGGCCTCGTCGTGGAGGGTGGCCAGCAGGCGGATCAGAGCGGTGATGGCGTCGGGAATGGCGCCGCCGTACATGCCGGAGTGGATGCCGTGGTCGAGTGTCGTGACCCTCACCACCACGCGGATCAGGCCGCGCAGCGTCGTGGTGAGGGCCGGCTTGCCGATGGCCCAGTTGCCGGAGTCGGCCAGCACGATGGCGTCGGCACGCAGCCGCTCGCCGTGCCGCTCCAGGACGGTCGGCAGGGAGTCGGAGCCGATCTCTTCCTCGCCCTCGACGAAGATGGTGACGCCGACCGGCAGGTCGCCGCGGTGCGCGCGCAGGGCGGCGATGTGGGCCATGATGCCTGCCTTGTCGTCGGCAGCGCCCCGGCCATAGAGCCGGCCCTCGCGCTCGGTCGGCTCGAACGGCGGGCTGTCCCAGTCGGCGTCGTCACCGGGCGGCTGGACGTCGTGGTGCGCGTAGAGCATGACGGTCGGCGCGCCCTCCGGGCCGTCGATGTGGGCGATGACCGCCGGGCGGCCGCCCTCGCGCACGATCTCGACCTCCAGCCCCTCGGCTCGCAGGAGAGCAGCGGTCGCCTCGGCGCTCGCCTCGACCTGCGCCTGGTCGAAGGCGTCGAGGCTGACGCTCGGGATCCGCGTCAAGGCCTCGAGGTCGGCGCGGATCGATGGCATGAGGCCGCCCACCCGGTCGCGGATGGCGGCGATCTGGTCTGGGGTCAGGACGTCGTCGGTCACCCCCCGAGCCTAGGCCAGCCGACCGCGCCCACCGCGACGAGCGCCCAGCACGCGGTTCCGGCAAACCCGGCCACACGGCATACAGTTGGCAGGTGTTCGGACGCAGCAGGACCCAGAGCGACGCGGTCAACGACGATGCCTCGCAGCACGCGCCCCGCGAGGGCGCGAAGAACCGCCCCACGCCCAAGCGGCGCGAGCAGGAGGCTGCGCGCAAGCGCCCGCTGGTGGTCACCGACCGCAAGCAGGCCCGCCAGACCGACCGGCTGAAGCGCCGCGAGTCCACCGTGAGGATGCGCCAGGCGATGGCCACCGGCGACGACCGGTATCTTCCCGCGCGCGACAAGGGTCCGGTCCGCCGCTACATCCGCGACTACGTCGACGCCCGCTGGAGCATCGGCGAGTTCATGCTGCCGATCATGCTGGTCGTGCTGGTCCTGTCGTTCATCCGCCAGTCCTGGGCGCTCATGATCGTCTTCCTGCTCGTCTACGGGCTGCTGCTCGTCGCGGCGGTCGACGCCGCGCTCATGTGGCGCCGGCTCAGGAAGCGGCTGGTCGCCAAGTTCGGTGAGGGACCGCAGCTGCGTGGTGGTGGGTGGTATGCCGTGATGCGCGCCTTCCAGCTGCGCCGCTCGAGGGCGCCCAAGCCGCAGGTCGCCCGCGGCGCCTATCCCGCGTAGGCGCGGGAGCACCGGGCCGGCCCTCGGTGGACGACCGGTTCGCCCCCGCTGCAGCCACCTGGGTCGCCCGGCTGGGGCTGCTCCGCAACGTGGTTCGCCAGGAGGTCGTGCGGCGCCAGCTGACGGGGGTCCTCGGCCGGCCCGGACGCGCCCTCGACGTCGGGGCGGGGCAGGGAACGCAGGCGATCGCGCTTGCGCGGGATGGCTGGACGGTCGACGCGGCGGAGCCCGACCCTGGCATGCGGAGCAGGCTGAACGAAGCGCTCGACGCGGTGCCGCCGGAGGCGCGGGCCCGGGTGCGGGTCTGCGACGTCCGTGTCGACGAGCTGGACGCGATGCGCCAGACCTACGACCTGGTGCTCTGCCACGGCGTGCTGATGTACCTCGAGTCGCCAGACGCCGCCGTGGGTAGTCTGGCCGGGCGGGTCGCGCCCGGGGGCGCCGTCTCGATCGTCGCGCGCAACGCGCAGGCCATGGCTTGGCGACCTGCCCTGCGGGGCGACTGGGCCGGTGTGCTGGCCATGCTGGCGGAGCTCTCGGCGGCTGCCCGCGAAGGCCGAGATCCGCTCTACCGCAACGAGATCGGCGTCAGCGCGCGAGCCGACAGCGTCGAGCACATCACCGAACTGCTCACTGGCTGCGGCCTGTCGAGGAGCACGTGGTTCGGTGTGCGGGTGGCGACGGACGGCGTCGACGTGCGGACACCGGTCCCCGAGGACCAGGCACTGCTGGCCTCACTCCTCGACGCCGAGGAGGCGCTCGGGCGCACCGAGCCCTACCGCAGGGTGGCCACGCTCTTCCACGTCGTGGGATGGCGCGACGACCCTGCGTGAGGTGCCGGACCGCTGCGTGCGGTCCCGGACGCCTGCGTGAGGTGCCGGATCCCTACGTGAGCAGGTCGCCGAACCCGCGAGGGTCGCGAGTCACGGCATACGTCGCCAAGTACATGCGGGCGACCGCGCCGGTCTCGTCGAAGACGACCTCGAGCCGCTCCCCCAGCTCCCGGCCCTCGTCGACCCGCCAGGTCGCGTCGTCGACCTGCTCGTAGCGCGCATCGTCGGCCTTCGAGCCCACGACCCGTGACCAGAGCCGGCCCTCGCGGACCTCGAAGACGAACTCCGTTCCCTCCGACCACCAGGGACCCAGGAGCGGAGCCACCGCGGGGTTGGGATCTTCCGGGACCCAGGGCTCGACCGGCTCAGGCAGGGCATCGAGGACCGTGGTGACCAGCTGGCCGGCGAGAGCCATGGGCGCGGACCCGGAGGTGCTGTTGGCGAAGACGACGGCACCGACGCCGCTCGGCCGGTGCACCCGCAGCCCGGTGACGTACCCGGGCATGCCGCCGCTGTGGCCCACGAGGATCCGCTCACCGATCCGGCCAGCCATGAAGCCCAGCCCGTGGGCACCCGTCCACGCGTCGTCGCGCATGATCACCGGGCGGCACATCTCCTCGAGGGTGTCCGGGCGCAGGACCCTTTCGTCAGGATCCGCGATGAAGGCGGCGTAGCGCGCCAGGTCTGCGACCGACGTCCAGAGCCCCCCGAGCGACGCCGTCGCGTTCAGGGCGATGCGAGGCTCGGGCCTGGCGGTCCCGGCATACGGGTGCACGTGGTAGCCGATCGCGGCCCGGGAGTCGTCGGGCATGGTGCTGGTCGAGCCCATGCCGAGCGGGTCGAGGACCCGCTCCCGCACGACTGCCTCCCAGGGCTGGCCGGTGACCTTCTCGACCACGTCGCCGAGCAGGGCGTAGGCGAGGTTGGAGTAGTGCCAGGCGCGGTGGGGGTCCAGCACCGCCTCCGCCTCCTCCAGGCCGGCGATCAGCTCCTCCCGGGTCGGTGCCGAGAGCGACTCCCAGATGCGGCCCACGGGCTCCCGCTGCAGGCCGCTGGAGTGCGAGAGGAGGTCACGGATCTGCAGCTCGCTGTGCCGGGTCTCGGGCAGGAACCGGCCGAGCCGGTCGCGCAGGCCCAGCCGACCCTCGTCGCGCAGTCGCAGCACGGCAACCGCGACAAACGTCTTGGTCACCGATCCCATCAGGTACTGCGTGTCGTCCTGCGGCGGCGTGGGCGGGTCGAGCCGCGCATGGCCGACGTGCGCGGACCACACCAACGAGCCCCCGCGCACCAGCCCTGCGCTCAGCCCGGGGGACTTCCAGTCGCGCTGGGCCGCGGCCACCGCCGCGTCGAGGTCGGCCGTGACCGCCTCGGGGAGGTGGGCGAGCACCGAGGTCACTCCGCGGCGCGCAGGCTCATCGGCCCGTAGACCTCGGCGCCCTCCTCGAAGAGCGTCACCGCGTCGACGCCCGCTGCGGCCAGCTCACGCCATGACTCCCCCAGCCAGCTCTCGGCCTCGGACTGGGAGGGGAACGCCGCCCTCACCAGCTGCTCCCCCGTCATCGGCCGCCCCTCGGCGTCGAAGTACTCCCAGGTCCATGCAGCGCTCATGGCGGCAACCATAGGACAGGCGCGGACGGCCGGGTGCGCCGGCGGTACAGGCGCGCGCCGCCCGGCTGTGGCAACCGGCGCGGAGACCGTCAACCCCCGTAGGGTGTCCCCACAGACCCTCCGACGGCGGGTCACGATGCGGAGGTCGAGCTGGCAGCGGGCTGGTGGCCACGAAAGCAGGAGGCGATCATGACGACGACGCTGGTCCTCGGGGGAGTCCGCAGCGGCAAGAGCCGCCATGCCGAGGCCCTGCTCAGCAAAGCTGGCGACGTGACCTACGTAGCCCCCGGCGTGACGACGCCTGACGAGGCCGAAGCGGAGTGGGAGCGGCGCGACAAGGCGCAGCTCACGCAGCGCAACGAAAGCTGGTCCACGGTGGAGTCGGTCGACATCTCCGCTGTGATCCAGCAGGCCCCGGGCGCGGTCCTGGTCGACTGCCTGGGCGCCTGGCTCACCCGGCTCCTGGACGAGCTCGGCGGCTGGGACGACCCGGTCGGCATCGAGGGCTGGCTGGCCAAGGCCCGAGCCGACCTCCAGTCGGCGCTCAACAAGGTCGACCGAGACGTGGTCCTCATCTCCAGCGAGGTCGGGCTCGGCGTCGACCCGACGACTCCGGCCGGTCGGATCTTCCGCAACGAGCTCGGAGTCCTCAACGCCGAGGTGGGTGCCGCCTGCGACCAGGTGCATCTGGTCGTGGCCGGCCGGGTCCTCGACCTCAGCCAGTTCCCGATGGCCGGCGGCTGAGCCGAAGGCTCAGGCCTCGCGGACCCCGACCTCGACGAAAGGCGGCTTCACGACGCTCGCGGCGACCTCGCGCCCGCGCACGTCGATGACCACCTCGTCCCCCAGCGTTACGCTGCGGTCGAGGAGCGCCAGGGCGATGCCCTGCTTGAGCGTGGGCGAGAACGTTCCCGAGGTCACCTCGCCCACGACGGCCCCAGCCGCGTCGGCCACCGAGCAGTGCGGACGCGGGATGCCGCGGCCGGTCACCAGGAGCCCGCGCATCAGACGGCTCGTCTTGGCGGCTCGCTCGGCGACCAGCGCGTCCTTGCCCCAGAACTGCGGCTTCTCCCAGCCGACTGCCCACGCCGCCCCGGCCATCACCGGCGTGATGTCGCGGCTGAGGTCGTTGCCGTGCAGCGGGTAGCCCATCTCGGTGCGCAGCGTGTCCCGCGCGCCGAGGCCGCACGGCAGCCCCCCGAACGGAGCCGCTGCCTCGAGCAGCGCGTCCCAGAGCGCCGGGGCGGCGTCCCAGGTCGGGACCAGCTCATAGCCCCGCTCCCCCGTGTAGCCCGTCCGGCAGACGATGACCGGCTGACCGCCCCACTGCGACTCGACGAACGACATGTACTCATGACCGGCTGGCAGCCCGAGGGCTGCGAGGACCTCGTCGCTCTTGGTTCCCTGGACCGCGATGACGCCGTACCGGTCGTGCAGGTTCTCGACCTCTACTTCATCGGGCGCCTGGGCCGCGAGGAGGTCGACGACCGTGGCCGTGTTGGCCGCGTTGGGGATGAGGAAGACGTCGTCGTCGCTGCGCAGGTAGGCGATCAGGTCGTCGACCACGCCGCCGTTCTCGTCACAACACATCGTGTACTGCGCCTTGCCCGGCTGGATGCGGCCAAGGTCGTTGGTCAGGCATGAGTTGACGTATGCCGCGGCGCCAGGCCCGCGTACCGCCGCCTTGCCCAGGTGGGAGACGTCGAAGACGCCCACCGCGCGGCGAACCGCGGTGTGCTCCCTAACGACACCGCCGCCCGGGTACTCGATCGGCATGTCCCAGCCGCCGAAGTCGGCCATCTTGGCGCCGAGCGAGAGGTGGCGGTCGTGCAGCGGCGAGGTCTTCAGCGGGCCATCGGTCATGGCCCGAACCGTATCGCCAGGGGGCCAGCGGGGTGAGGCCCCTGCCCGGGCGGGGGCGCGGCTATCCTGCCCCGGTGACCGCCGCCCACACCGCGGCCGCTCGCCGGACTCCACCCAAGCCCAGTCTGAGAGGGACGCCCACCAGTGACCACTGTGACCTTGACCGAACGCCCCGCCCACGGGCTCGCCGTCGACGCGCTCGTCCTCGGGGCGGTGGAGACGCCCAGCGGGGCCGTGCTCGCTGCCGGTCACGGTCTCCCCCGGCGAGCCGCAGCTCATGTGGGTGACAGCCTCCAGGCCCTCCGCGCCAAGGGGACGGTCGACGACGTGGTGAAGGTCGCCGGAGTGCCGGACGTGGCCGCGCCGCTGGTCATCGTGACCGGCCTCGGGCCCGGCACGGCTCGAACGACAGCTTTCGAGACCGACACGCTGCGGCGGGCCGCGGGGGCCGCCCTGCGCTCGGCGGACGGCCTGGCCAAGGCCGCGCTGGCCCTCCCGGCGGGTGATGCTGGGCGAGTCGGTGCCATCGCCGAGGGGGCGGCGCTGGGTGCCTACCGCTACCAGGCGCTCACCTCCTCCGCCGAGAAGAAGGCTGCCGCGACCGCCCTGACCCTCGTGACGGCTGGGGCTCGCGGCAAGTCGCTGCGCGCGGCTGCAGCGCGAGCGGAGGTCCTTGCCCGCGCGACCTGCTATGCCCGCGACCTCGTCAACACACCGCCCAACAAGCTGTTCCCCCAGTCCTTTGCGGACTCGGTGAGGAAACGGGCCGCGCAGTCGACGGCGAAGGTTACGGTCCGGGTGCTGGACGAGGCGGCGCTCTCCGCGGGCGGGTTCGGGGGCATCGTCGGTGTGGGCCAAGGCTCGGTGAACCCACCCCGGATCGTCACCATGTCGTATGCGCCGGCCAAGGCAGATGCGTCCGTCGCGCTGGTCGGGAAGGGGATCACGTTCGACTCCGGCGGCCTCAACATCAAGACGCCGACGGGCATGCTGACCATGAAGTCCGACATGGCCGGGGCTGCCGCCGTCGCCGGCGCCGTGTTCGCCGCCGCCGAGCTCGGGCTTGCCGTCGCGGTGACCGGCTACCTGTGCCTCGCCGAGAACATGCCCGGCGGCAACGCCCAGCGCCCCGGGGACGTCGTCACGATGCGGAACGGGCGCACGGTCGAGATCCTCGACACCGATGCCGAGGGACGCATGGTCCTCGGCGACGGCATGTGCCTGGCCAGCGAGAAGCGCCCTGACGTCCTGCTGGACATCGCGACGCTCACCGGTGCCCAGATCACCGCCCTGGGCACCCGGCTCGCTGGGGTCATGGCCAACGACGACGCATTCCGCGACCGCGTCTGCACCGCGGCCGGCCAGGCCGGCGAGCCGGCCTGGCCGATGCCCATGCCCGAGGACCTGCGCAAGGGCCTGGACTCCACCGTGGCCGACATCGCGCACAAGGGCGATCGCGACGGCGGGATGCTCACCGCCGCCCTTTTCCTGCGCGAGTTCGTGGGAGAGGCCGACTCGGGCAGCCCCATCCCATGGGCGCACCTCGACATCGCCGGCCCGGCCTACAACGAGAAGGCGCCTTACGGCCACGTGCCGAAGGGCGGCACGGGCTACGGGGTCTCCACCCTTCTGACGCTGGTCGAGGGGTATGCCGGCTGACCGGCATACGGCTTCGGCGTCGTGGTTCGCGGGAAGCCGAGGTCACGGGCACGCCCGCGACAGCAGGAGGGCCCGCCAGCATGCTGGCGGGCCCTCCTG
>DASSJT010000121.1:0-3533 GCA_035691065.1 Dermatophilaceae bacterium | reverse complement strand
CGCCCGGATCTCCGACACCTTCACCGGGGCCACCAGCATCAACGTGCAGATCCTGGCCGGCGTCCTGGTGGTGGCGATGACGCTCACCACGTTCCTCACCCAGCGCCAGCTGATGAGCAAGAACATGCCCGCCGACGCGCTGTCGGGGCCCTACGCCAACCAGCAGAAGATGCTGCTGTACGTGCTGCCGGTGGTATTCGCCGTGGGCGGTATCGCGTTCCCGATCGGTGTGCTCCTGTACTGGACCACCTCGAACCTGTGGACCATGAGCCAGCAGTTCTACGTGATCCGCAACAACCCGGCGCCGAACACCGAGGCCTACCGGGCCAAGGAGGCGCGCGTCGCGGCCAAGCGCAAGCGCAAGGGCGAACCCGCGGAGGAGCCGGGGGCGGGACCCCGTCCGGGCGTGGTCTACGGCACCGATGTCGAGGTCGCGGAACCGCCCAGGCCGATCCAGCGACAACAGCCGCAGAAGAAGTCCCGCAGCCAGCGGAAGAACCAACCCAAGGGTGGCAAGCGACCGCCCGTGAAGGGAGACAAGCAGTGAGCGAGACCCAGACCTCCAGCGAGACCGAGGGCAGCCCCGAGGACCGGACCGCAGCCCCGTCCGACGAGGCGGCCGTGTCCGCGGCCGACCGCCTGGAGCAGGAGGGCGAGATCGCTGCCGACTACCTCGAGGAGCTCCTCGAGATCGTGGACCTGGACGGCGACATCGACATGGACGTCGAGGGCGACCGGGCCACGGTGTCGATCGTCGGCGCCGACCTGCCCCAGCTCGTGGGCGACAAGGGCGAGGTGCTGGAGGCGCTGCAGGAGCTCACCCGGCTCGCGGTCTACCGCGAGACCGGCGAGCGGTCCCGCCTGATGCTGGACGTGAGCGGCCACCGGGCGAACCGTCGTACCGAGCTCGAGGCGCTGGCCGCGGAGGTCGTCGGCCGGGTCCGGGAGTCCGGCGAGCAGGAGTCGCTGGCCGCGATGTCCCCGTTCGAGCGCAAGGTCGTGCACGACGCCGTGGCCGCCGCCGGGCTGACCTCGGAATCCGAGGGTGTCGAGCCCCGGCGCCGGGTCGTGGTCCTCCCCTCGGGCGGGGCCGACACCGCGTGAGCGATGTTTCACGTGAAACACCCTCCGTGCCCGCAGGGGCTCGGGGGGTGTTTTCGGATGCCCTCCCGGTGGCCGAGCGGTTCGCCCACCTGCTGGCGACGGACGGCGTCGTTCGCGGGCTGATCGGTCCGCGGGAGGTCCCACGGCTGTGGGAGCGACACCTGGTGAACTGTGCACTGCTGGGACTGGGGATCCCCCGCGGCGTCACCGTGGCCGACGTGGGGTCGGGCGCCGGTCTGCCCGGACTGGTGCTCGCGATCGGCCGCCCGGACCTGCGGATCACGCTGGTCGAGCCCCTGCTGCGCCGCACCACGTTCCTGGCCGAGGCGGTCGAGCAGCTCGCGCTGCCGAATGTGGAGGTGGTCCGCGACCGGGCGGAGGCGCTGCACGGGCGTCGGTCGTTCGACGTGGTCACGTCTCGCGCGGTCGCCCCCCTCGACCGGCTCACGCGCTGGTGCCTGCCGCTGGTCGCGCCCGGCGGCCGGATGCTGGCGATGAAGGGATCCTCGGCCGCCGACGAGGTGACCCGGTCCGCCGGCGTCATCCGCCGGTTCGGGGGTCGGGGTGCGAGCGTCGAACACTACGGGGCAGACTTGGCCGGGCGTGTCGAAGGGGCGCCGATCTTCGTGGTCGAGATCATGGTGCCCTCGGCGTCGGAAAGGGCGTGATCTCGTTGCCGCAACGGGACCCGGGATCGGGTGCCCTCGGGTCGGTAGGCCCCGTGGTCGACGCCGGAATCGGCTGGCCGCTGCCGGGGGCGACGCGGCGTCGATCGGAGTTTTCCACCGGCCTGGGATGGCCTGCTGAGCGTGAAGATCCACAACAGAACGAGGGTTATCCACAGATGAGCCCCGCCGAGGACGCGCCGGTTTCACGTGAAACATCGGCGACCACGACCATCGAGGACCCGCCGGTCTCGCCTGAGACGGACGAACCGCGCAACCCGCTGCAGGTGTCGACCGCGGCGGACCACGACGCGGCCGTGACCTACCACGACGAGACGACGCCGCTGGCCCAGGCGGTGCTGCACCAGCTGCTGGCGCGGGAGGGTCGGGCGATGAGCGCCCCGGTCCGGCGCCCGTGGCAGACGCGGGTCATGGTGGTGGCGAACCAGAAGGGCGGGGTCGGCAAGACCACCAGCACCGTGAACCTCGCGGCCGGACTGGCGCAGCTGGGCCAGCGCGTGCTGGTGATCGACCTGGACCCCCAGGGCAACACGTCCACCGCGCTCGGCGTGGAGCACCACCGTGGGGTCGCGTCGACGTACGACGTGCTCGTGGACGGCGTGCCGCTGGCTGACGTGATGCATCCCTCGCCCGAGCTCCCCGGCCTGTACGTGGTCCCGTCCACCATCGACCTGGCCGGAGCCGAGATCGAGCTGGTCAGTGTCGTGGCCCGCGAGAGCCGGCTGCGCAGGGCGATCGCCGCCCATCCCGGCATCGGCAGCACGGGGGAGGACCGGTTCGACTACGTCTTCATCGACTGCCCGCCGTCGCTCGGCCTGCTCACGCTCAACGCGCTGGTGGCCGGCGCGGAGATGCTGATCCCGATCCAGGCGGAGTACTACGCCCTGGAGGGCCTCGGCCAGCTGGTCGAGACCGTGGAGATGGTGCGGGCGCACCTCAACCAGCACCTCGAGGTGACCACCATCCTGATCACCATGTACGACGGGCGTACCAAGCTGGCCGCCGGCGTCGCGGAGGAGGTGCGCGACCACTTCGGCCAGAAGGTCCTGCGCACCGCGATCCCGCGGTCGGTGCGCGTCTCCGAGGCGCCCAGCTACGGACAGAGCGTGATGACCTACGACCCGGGGTCCCCGGGCGCCCTCAGCTACCTCGAAGCCGCGCGGGAGATCGCCGCCGCGGCCCGCACCCGCACAGAGATGAGCAGCGAGTGAGCCAGAAACACCCGCAGCGGCGAGGCCTCGGGCGTGGCCTGGGCGCACTGATCCCGACCCATGCCGAGGAGCCGGCTGAGCTGGCCGACGGTGGCATCCAGAGGGGCATCCAAAGGGGCACCCACCCGGAAACCGGCGACGGCCAGGCCACGCCGGCGCCCGTGGCGGGCGCGCACTTCGCGGAGCTGGCGGTCTCCGCGATCACGCCCAACCCGCGGCAGCCGCGGCAGGTGTTCGACGAGGACGCGATGAGCGAGCTCGTGCACTCCATCGAGGCGGTCGGGCTGCTGCAGCCCGTGGTGGTGCGGGCGAAGCCGGACGGCGGCTACGAGCTGGTCATGGGCGAGCGCCGCTGGCGCGCGACCCAGCAGGCCGGCCTGGACACGATCCCGGCGATCGTGCGCGAGACCGACGACGACGACCTGCTCCGCGACGCGCTGCTGGAGAACCTGCACCGCTCCCAGCTCAACCCGCTGGAGGAGGCGGCCGCCTACGAGCAGCTGCTCGAGGACTTCTCCTGCACCCACGACGA
>DASSJT010000120.1:0-4803 GCA_035691065.1 Dermatophilaceae bacterium | reverse complement strand
TCGACGCTCTCCGACATCACGTGCTCCCAGCGGCACGCCTCCTCGTGGACCAGCTCCCACTCGAGGCCGATGACGTCGGTGAGCAGTCGCTCGGCCAGCCGGTGCTTCCGCATCACGCGGGTGGCCATGCCGAGGCCCTCGTCGGTGAGCTGCAGGTGGCGGTCACCCTCGACCGTGACCAGGCCGTCACGCTCCATCCGCGCCACCGTCTGGCTGACCGTCGGACCACTCTGGTGGAGCCGCTCCGCGATCCGCGCCCGGAGCGGGACGATGCCCTCCTCGACCAACTCGTAGATGGTGCGGAGGTACATCTCGGTGGTGTCGATCAGGTCGCTCACCCACCCATTGTTGCGGACCCCCATGAGGCTGGTGAAATGGTGGGGACCCGCCCGCCCGCTCCGAGGAGTCCCATGAGCACCGCCCTTGCCGACCAGGTGATCGTGCAGGCCCGCTACAACGGACCCGCCCGCTCCGGCAACGGCGGCTACGTCAGCGGGCTGCTGGCCCACGAGCTCCGCGCCGACCACACCGTCGCGGGCGACCGCCCCGAGGTCGCGGTCGCCGTGTCGCTGCGCCAGCCGCCGCCCCTCGACGTACCCCTGCACGTGAACCGCGAGGAGCCCGACTCCGCGTCGCTCACGTTCGGCGGCGCGGTGATCGCGCAGGCACAGCTCGTGCCGCCCGAGATCTCTGCCGTCGCCCCGGTGCGGTACGACGAGGCGTCGGCCGCATCCGTGCGCTACCCCGGACACACCTCGCACCCGTTCCCCACCTGCTTCGCCTGCGGCGTCGACCGGCCCGACGGCCTACGCATCTTCCCCGGTCCGGTCACCCCCACCGCCGACGGACGCACCGTGGTCGCCGCCCCCTGGACTCCTGCTCCGGACGTCGCCGCCGACTACCACGAGTACGACGAGCCGGGGCAGCGTGCCTGCCTGGCCGCGACCTGGGCCGCCCTCGACTGCATCGGCGGCTGGGCCGGCGACCTCGGCGAGCGACTGATGGTGCTCGGCCGGATGACCGCCGTCGTCGACGACCTGCCACTGGTCGGCGAGCCCCACGTCGTGATGGGCCAGGCGCTCGGCCAGCAGGGCCGCAAGACGTTCACGGCCAGCACGCTCTACGACCCCGACGGCCGGATCGTCGGCCGCGCGGAACACGTCTGGGTCGCCGTCGACCCCGACGTCTTCAACCAGCTGCTCGACCAGGAGAACGCGTGACGAACCCGTGGTGGCGCGACGCCGTCTGCTACCAGCTCTACATCCGCAGCTTCGCCGACTCCGACGGTGACGGGAAGGGTGACCTCCAGGGGATCACCGACCACCTCGACCACCTCGTCGACCTCGGCGTCGACGCACTGTGGCTCAACCCGTTCTACCCCTCGCCGCAGAACGACCACGGCTACGACGTGAGCGACTTCCGCGACGTCGAGCCGGCGTACGGCACCCTCGACGACGTCGACACCCTCATCCACGAGTCCCACGCCCGCGGACTGAAGCTGCTCGCCGACATCGTGCCCAACCACACCTCCAGCGAGCACCCGTGGTTCCAGGAGGCCCTGGAGTCGGCGCCGGGCAGCCCCGAGCGCGACCGCTTCCTGTTCCGGCCCGGCCGCGGTCCCGACGGGTCGGAGCCGCCGAACAACTGGCTCTCCATGTTCGGCGGCTCGGCCTGGGAGCGGGTGCCCGACGGCGAGTGGTACCTGCACCTGTTCGACGTCACCCAGCCGGACCTCAACTGGCGCAACCCCGAGGTCCCCGCGGACTTCGAGAAGACGCTGCGGTTCTGGCTCGACCGCGGCGTCGACGGGTTCCGGATCGACGTGGCGCACGCCCTGTTCAAGGAGGAGGGGCTCCCCGACGTGGCCGACCCTCAGCTCACCCTCGAGGGCAACGACCTGGACACCCCGATGTGGGAGCAGCCCGAGGGTCACGCCGTGTTCCGGCGCTGGCGGCAGATCCTGGCCGAGTACGACGGCGACCGGATGGCCGTCGGTGAGGCCTGGTGCCCGACCCCCGAACGCACGGCGCTCTACGTGCGGCCCGACGAGCTCCAGCAGACGTTCAACTTCCACTGGCTGCTGGCGGACTGGTCGGCCACCTCGTTCCACGAGGCGATCGACACCACCCTGACCTCGCTGGCCCAGGTGCGCGCGCGGGCGACCTGGGTGCTGTCGAACCACGATGTGGTCAGGCACCCGACCCGCTACGGCGGCGGCACCGTCGGCCGCTCCCGCGCCCGGGCTGCCACGCTGGCGATGCTGGCGCTGCCCGGCTCGTCCTACCTCTACCAGGGCGAGGAGCTCGGACTCGAGCAGGTCGACGTCCCGGGCGAGCACAGGCAGGATCCCGAGTACCTCCACGGCCGCGGCGAGGGCCGCGACGGCTGCCGGGTGCCGATCCCCTGGGCCGGCGACGCACCGCCGTACGCCTTCGGGCCGGGAGACCAGCAGCCCTGGCTGCCGCAGCCCGGCGACTGGGCATCGGTCTCGGTCGCGGCGGAGCGCGCCGACCCCCACTCGACGCTGGCCTTCTACCGGGCAGCCCTGGCCGCCCGCACCGCCCAGCTCGCGGAGGGCTGGGACGACGACATCGCGTGGCTCGACCTCGGCGCCGACGTCCTGGCGTTCCGGCGCGGCCCGATGACGGTCGTCGTCAACTGCGGCGACGACGCGATCGAGCTCCCCGAGGGCGACGTGGTGGTCGCCACCGAGGAGCTCGACGGCAGGTTGCCCGCCAACGCGGGCGTCTGGCTGCGCTGAGGTCAGGCGTCCAGGGTCCGGTTGTAGCGGCCGAGCGCCGACACGAACGCGGCGAGCTCGTCGTCGCTCCAGCCGGACAGCCGCTCGTCGAGCAGCTTGCGGCGCTGCCGGGAGGTGTCGTTGAGCCGGCTCCGGCCCTCGTCGGTGACGGCCAGCATCATCGCCCGTCCGTCGGCCGGGTCGGGGGTGCGCTCGACGAAGCCGAGGTCCACCAGCTGCTGGACCTGCCGGCTGATCGCGCCCTTGTCGATGCCGAACTCCTCGACCAGCGCCGAGGCCCGCTTCGGTCCGTGCTCGGCGACGTTCGCGAGGATGAAGTACGCCGCCGGCTGCAGCTCGTCGTGCACCTCGCGGGCGCGCTCCATGATCACCCGCCGGATCCGCCGGACCAGGGTCGCCATCTCCGCCTCGAGCTCGTTGAGCAGCTGCTCCTTGCCGGCGGTCACCGCCGTCCGCCCTCGAGGACCGGTTCGGCGACGGGCCGGGTGACGGGCCGGGTGACGGGCTGGGTGACGGGCTGGGTGAGCACCTCGTCCTCACGCTGGATGGTGGTACGCAACGGGACCTCCTTGATGAACAGCACGCAGAGCAAGGCTGCCACCGCGAACGGTACGGCGATCAGGAACAGGTGCCCGGTCGCCTCACCGAACGCCCCCTCGAAGACTGCCCGGATCGGGCCCGGCAGCGTCGCGAGGTCAGGGATCTGGTGGCTGCTGTGTGCGTCCGTGGGGACGCCCAGCGACGCGAGCCGCTGGGTCACGTCGGCCGCGACCTGGCTGGCGAGCACGGCACCGAGGGCGCTGACCCCGATGGAGCCGCCCATCGAGCGGAAGAAGGCGACGACCGAGCTCGCGGCCCCCATGTCGCTCTGCGCTGTGTTGTTCTGGACGGCCAGCACGAGGTTCTGCATGGTCGCGCCGAGCCCGAGGCCCATCACGGCCATCGAGGCGCCGACGTACACGAGCGGCGTGGCCGCGTCGATCCTCGAGAGCAGCAGCAGGCCGACGATGACCAGGACCATGCCGCCGACGAGGTAGCGCTTCCACACGCCGGTGCTGGAGATGATCCGGCCGGTCACGATGCTCGAGACCAGCAGCCCGCCCACCATCGTGATCGACATCAGGCCGGCGTGGGTCGGGCTCATCCCGCGGGCGAGCTGGAAGTACTGCGACAGGTAGACCGTCGAGCCGAACATCGCGACCCCGACCATGACCGAGGCGACGGTCGCGAGCGAGGTGGTGCGGTCACGGAAGAGCCGCATCGGGATCACCGGCTCGCGGGCGATCCTCATCTCGACGTACACGGCCGCCGCGAGCACCAGGAGCCCGGCCGCGACCAGCAACGCGGAGGTGGTCGACACCCAGTCGAAGTGCTGGCCGGCCAGGGAGACCCAGACCAGCAGGAAGGAGACGCCGGCGACCAACAGGGTGGCGCCGAGGTAGTCGATGTGCACCTCGCGCTTGACCACGGGCAGGTGCAGGGTCTTCTGCAGGACGACGAACGCGAGCGCCGCGACCGGGATGCCGACGAAGAAGCACCAGCGCCAGCCGATCGTGTCCACGACCAGGCCGCCGATGAGTGGTCCGCTGACCGTGGCCAGGGCGAACACGGCGCCGATGTAGCCGCTGTACCTGCCGCGCTCGCGGGGGCTGACCATGGAGGCGATCACGACCTGGACGAGGGCCGTGAGGCCGCCGACGCCGAGGCCCTGGATCGCGCGGGCACCGATCAGCACGCCCATGTTGGGCGCGAAACCCGCCACCAGCGAACCGGCGACGAAGATCACCAGCGCCGACTGCACCAGCAGCTTCTTGCTGAACTGGTCGGCCAGCTTGCCCCAGACCGGCGTGGACGCGGTCATGGTGAGCAGGGTCGCGACGACCACCCAGGTGTAGCCGGACTGGCTCCCCCGGAGGTCGGTGATGATCCGCGGAAGGGCGTTGGACACCACCGTGCTGGACAGCATCGCGACGAACATGGCGAGGAGGAGGCCGCTCAGGGCCTCGAGCACCTCGCGGTGCGACATCTCGCCGGCGCGCTCG
>DASSJT010000119.1:0-6448 GCA_035691065.1 Dermatophilaceae bacterium | reverse complement strand
GCTCGACGAGGCGACGTCGCGGGTGCTGCTGTCGGCGCCGCTCTCCGAGGGCGCCGAGCTGGCGCGCAGGCTGGGGGCACTGCGAGCCACCCGTAGTGCCCGCAAGGAGCCAGAGCCCGTCGCGATCCGCGTCGACCCTCCCGACATCGGCGCCTGAACTGCTTGATACGCCTGAGCCGGCCTGGGGCCTGAGCTGCCTGAGCCGGCCTGGGTCCGCCCGCCGGGCCCAGTGGGTCCAGGTCAGCGCGACACCTAGACTGTCGCGGTGTCCATCCAGACCATCCGCCTCTTCGGCGACCCGGTGCTGCGCACGTCCGCGCAGCCCGTCGTCGACTTCGACCGTGAGCTGCGCAACCTCGTGCGCGACCTCACCGACACGATGCTCGACGCACCCGGTGTGGGGCTGGCGGCGCCGCAGATCGGGGTCGGGCTGCGGGTCTTCACCTACAACGTCGACGGCGTGGTGGGCCACCTGGTCAACCCCGAGCTCACGCTGTCCGACGAAGAGCAGTGCGGGCCCGAGGGCTGCCTGTCCTTCCCGGGGCTGACGTTCGACACCCGGCGCGCACTGAGCGTCGTCGCGCGCGGCGCCAACATGTGGGGCGAGCCGGTCGTCCTCGAGGGCAGCGACCTGCTGTCGCGCTGCGTCCAGCACGAGACCGACCACCTCGACGGCATCCTGTTCATCGACCGCCTCGACCCTGAGCAGCGCAAGATCGCCATGCGGGCGATCCGCGAGGCGGAGTGGGCGGGCGGAACGGTGCCCACCGTCAAGCTGAGCCCGCACAGCACCTTCGGCCGGGGGATGTGACCGTGCGGCTGGTGTTCGCCGGAACCCCTGAGACCGCACTGCCCTCGCTGGACGCCCTCGTGGCCTCGCAGCACGACGTCGTCGCCGTCGTGACCCGACCCGACGCCCGAGCCGGCCGGGGCCGGGGCGTCGTGGCCTCCCCGGTGCGCCGCCGCGCTGACGACCTGGGCATCGAGGTGCTCACCCCTGGCCGCCCGAGCGAGCCGGAGTTCCAGCACCGGCTGCGCGAGCTGGCGCCGGACGTCTGTCCCGTGGTCGCCTACGGCGCGCTGATCCCGCCGTCGGCCCTGGAGATCCCCGTGCACGGCTGGGTCAACCTGCACTTCTCCCTCCTGCCTGCCTGGCGCGGCGCCGCCCCGGTGCAGCACGCGATCATGGCCGGCGACGAGGTCACCGGCGCCAGCACGTTCCTGATCGAGGCGGGGCTCGACACCGGCCCGGTCTTCGGCGTCATGACAGAGGAGATCCGGCCCACGGACACCGCTGGGGACCTGCTGTCCCGGCTCGCGGCGGCCGGGGCAGGGCTGCTCGTTGCCACGATGGACGGCATCGTCGACGGCAGCCTGACCCCGGTGCCGCAACCCTCGGAGGGCATTTCCTACGCGCCCAAGATCGAGGTTGCGGACGCCGAGATCGCGTGGTCCCAGCCCGCCATCGCGGTCGACCGCCGGATCCGGGGCTGTACTCCCGCCCCCGGTGCGTGGACGACGTTCCGGGGCGAGCGGCTCAAGCTGGGGCCGGTGGGTATGCCGGAGGGCACCGTCGGCGAGCTGGCTCCCGGGACGCTGCTGGTCACCAAGCGCGAGGTGCTGGTGGGCACCGGGACAACGCCGCTCCGGCTCGGCGAGGTGCAGGCGCACGGCAAGAAGGCTATGGCGGCCGCGGACTGGGCCCGGGGGGTCCGGGTCGAGCCAGGGGAGCGGGTCGGCCGTGCCTGAGCCTGGCAGCGGCCGGCGCCCGGGCCGTCCGCCGCGGTCTGCCCAGCGGCCGAGTGAGCGGAGTCGCACCACCGACGCACCCCGGATGGCCGCCTACACCGTCATGCGGGCGGTGGCGGACGGCGCCTACGCCAACCTGGAGCTGCCCCGGGTCCTGCGGGAGAAGCGGATCCACGGGCGCGATGCCGCCTTCGCCACCGAGCTGGTCTACGGGGCGGTGCGCCTGCGCGGTCTCTACGACCCGATCATCAGCGTCGCGGCGGGGCGTCCGACATCGAGGATCGACAGTGCTGTGCTCGACACCCTCAGGCTCGGGGCCCACCAGCTGCTGGGCATGCGGGTCCCCTCGCATGCGGCCGCGGATGAGACCGTCGGCCTGGCCCGCCGGGTGAACGGTGCGGGCGCGGCGGGGTTCGTCAACGCGGTGATGCGCCGGATCAGCGAGCGCGACCTCGCCGCGTGGCTGGCCGAGGTGGTGCCGGCCGGAGCCGAGCCCAGCGCCCGGCTGTCCGTCGAGCACTCGCACCCTGAGTGGGTCGTCAAGGCCCTGCGCGCCGCGCTGCTCGGACACGGCGCGTCGACGCCCGCGAACGTCGACCACGACCTGGCTCTGCTTCTCGCGACCGACAACGCACCGGCCAAGGTTTCGCTGGTCGCGCGCCCAGGGCTGGCCGAGGTCGCCGAGCTGGTCGAGGCGGGGGCTTTGGCGTCGCCGCTGTCCCCGGTAGGTGCGGTGCTCCCGGGAGGCGACCCGGCCGGCATACCCGCTGTGCGTGATGGCCGCGCTGCGGTGCAGGACGAGGGCTCTCAGCTGGTTGCCCTTGCCCTCGCCGCAGTGCCCGTAGTGGCGTTCGCGGGCGAGCGCTGGCTGGACCTGTGCGCCGGCCCGGGCGGCAAGGCGGGGCTGCTCGCCGCCCTCGCGAACCGAGCCGGAGCAGGTCTCGTGGCCAACGAGCTCAGCCCCCACCGCGCCGAGCTGGTGCGGCGGACGCTTCGCCCCGCCGCTGCGCTGGGGGGCGCCCGAGGACTACCGCTGGAGGTGCGAACCGGGGACGGGCGCGAGGTGGGCGAGGATGAGCCGGGCCGTTACCACCGGGTCCTGGTCGACGCCCCCTGCACTGGGCTGGGCGCACTGCGACGGCGCCCCGAGGCGCGCTGGCGGCGCCAGCCGGGCGACCTCGCGGGCCTTGGGCGCCTGCAGCGGGAGCTGCTCCGGTCGGCCATCGACGCCACCGCGCCGGGCGGGGTGATCGGTTACGCCACGTGCAGCCCCCACCTCGCCGAGACCACCTTCGTGGTCCGCGACGTGCTCAAGCACCGCGACGACGTCGAGGAGGTCGATGCGCGGCCCTACTTCCGATCCGCCGACGGGGCGGAGATCCCGGGTCTGGGGCCCGGGCCGGCAGTGCAGCTGTGGCCGCATGTGCACGGCACCGACGCCATGTTCTTCGCCCTGCTGCGGAAGCGGGGGTCGTGACCGAGGTCCGGGGGGCGCGTCTGGGGAGAGGCGTGCGGGGGAGGGCCGTGCGCGGTGCCGCCCGAGGTCGGGAACCCCGGAAAGGTGGCCCGACTATCGTGTCGGCCGTGCAGATCTCGCCGAGCATCCTGTCCGCCGACTTCGCCAACCTCGAGTCGGAGCTGCGGCGCATAGCCAACGCCGACTGGGTGCACGTCGACGTCATGGACGGCCACTTCGTACCCAACCTCACCATCGGCCTCCCCGTGGTCGAGGCGCTCGCGAAGGTGAGCCCGATTCCGCTCGACTGCCACCTGATGATCGAGGACCCCGACCGCTGGGCACCGCAGTACGTCGAGGCCGGTGCGTCCTCGGTGACCTATCACATCGAGGCGGCGCGCGACCCCCGGCGCCTGGCTCGCGAGCTGCGCTCCGCCGGCGCGCGGGCCGGTATGGCGATCAAGCCCAAGACCCCGTTCGCGCCCTACGCGGAGCTCCTGCCGGGGCTTGACATGGTGCTCGTGATGACGGTGGAACCCGGCTTCGGCGGCCAGGAGTTCATGGCCGACCAGATGCCCAAGGTCGCCCAGGTGCGCGAGGCGGTGCGCCGCCACGGCGGTGAGATCTGGGTGCAGGTCGACGGGGGCGTGTCGGCCGAGACCATCGAGCAGTGCGCCGAGGCAGGGGCGGACGTGTTCGTGGCCGGGTCGGCCGTCTACGGCGCGGAGGACGCGGCCGCGGCGATCGACGAGCTGCGAGCCCTGGCCACCCGGCATACCCACTGACCTGTGCGGACACCTTCGAGCGGGAGCGGTCCGGGTCCTGTCCGGAGTCGGGTTAGACCATAGAGTCGACGTGTGTTGCGGCCCGAAATCCGCTATGCGCGCGCGGACGACGGTGCGGCGATCGCCTATTCGGTTGTCGGCGATGGGCCGGTCACCATCGTGTTGGCGTCGCCGCTAAGCAGCCACCTCGAGGTGATCTGGGAGGAGCCGGCGCTCGAGCACCTGATCAGCAGACTGGCCGTCTGCTCGCGCGTTGTGCTGTTCGACCGTCGGGGCATCGGACTGTCCGACCCGTCGCCGATGCCCGGGCAGGTGGCCGGGCTGCCGCGGCTGGCGAGGGACATAGCGTCGGTACTGGACAGCTGCGACACGCGGGCGGCTGTCCTGATGGGGGTGACGTTCGGCGCTCAGCTCGCAGTGCAGTTCGGGGCAGACTTCCCGGACCGAACGCGGGCCCTGATCCTGGTCGGCGGGTGGGCGAAGCTGACCCGGATACTGCACTTCGACTTCGAGGCCGATCCGGGTCAGGTCGATGCGTGGGCCGAAGCCGCAGCGCGCGACTGGGGCACCGGAGCGGTGCTGGCGGCGCACGCGGCGACCATGAGCGACAGCGCTCGATATCGCCAGTGGGCGGCGCGGGTCGAGCGCAACACCTCCTCGCCGGGGACCGTCGCGGCCATGTTGCGCTGGGCGGCCCGGGTCGACGTGCGGCCGTTGTTGGGCGGGTTGCGGGCGCCGACGCTGGTGCTCCACCGTGCGGATGACCGGACCGTGCCGGTCGAGCACAGCCGATTCCTTGCCCAGCACATCGCCGCTGCCAGCTTGGTGGAGCTGCCCGGCGAGGCGCACACGATCTTCCTGGGGGATCAGCGTCCGGTCATCGACGCGATGGTCGGGTTCCTGGATCGTGAGGTCACCGACGGAGCGCTTCGCGCGGCGCTGCGCCGGGCCGATCGCAGGAGCATGTCGGCGCGCGGATGGCGGAGCCTGACACCGGCTGAGCGGGAGGTCGCCGAACTGGTCGCCGCCGGGTTGACCAACGGCGAGATCGCGGCTCGCCTGCACATCTCGCGGCACACGGTCGACGGCAGGCTGCGCCGCGTGTTCGCCAAGCTGGGAGTGAACACGCGCGTCGAGGTCACGGCCGAACGGGCACGCGTCAGCGACTGACCCATGAACTGACACGCGATCGCGTCTGCCAGCCGGCATGGCCCCGCACCTAGAACATCCCTCGTAGGTTCCGATACTCAACCGGGAGACATCACTGCCATGGAAACGACGCACACACTCGACACCGCCGAGGTCGACATCACCTACGACGTCCGCGGCCCGCTGCCCACCGACGACGGACGCCCACCGCTGTTCATGATCGGCCAGCCCATGGACGCCAGCGGCTTCGCTACGTTGGCGTCACTCTTCCCCGACCGCACGGTGGTCACCTATGACCCCCGCGGCCTTGGCCGCAGCACCCGCAAAGACGGCCGGGTCGACCATTCGCCCACAGCTCAGGCCGAGGATGTGCACGCCGTCATCGAGGCGCTCGGCGTCGGACCGGTGGAGATGTTCGCCAGCAGTGGCGGCGCAGTGACCGCGCTCGCGCTCGTGGCGGCCTACCCCCACGACGTGACGACACTGGTCGCACACGAGCCGCCCATCATCGCGGCGCTGCCCGATGCCGCTGCTGCCGAGCATGCCCGCGCTGGCGTCCGGGACGTGTACCAGGCCAAGGGGTCGGGCGCCGGCATGGCGGCCTTCATCGCGATGACGTCGTGGCGAGGCGAGTTCACCGACGACTACTTCGCCGAGCCCCCACCCGACCCTGCCTCGTTCGGAATGCCGGCCGAGGACGACGGCTCGCGCGACGACCCGCTGCTCTCCGACCGGTCCCGGGCGGTCACGAGCTATCGGCCAGACCTCGACGCGCTGGCCGCGGCACCGACGCGCATCGTGATCGCGGTCGGCGAGGAATCCGAGGGCACGTTCACCGGTCGCACAGCCGTGGCCACCGCCATGCTGCTGGGCCAGAAGGCGACTGTGTTCCCCAGCCATCACGGCGGCTTCCTCGGCGGCGAGTTCGGGTACGGAGGCCAACCCGAAGCCTTCGCCCGCAGACTGCGTGACGTCCTGGCCCACGCCAACTGAAGTGGTGCACTTCGAGGATCAGCGGCCGCAGCGGTGGCCCAGCGCACCGCTCCGCGGCCACATCGGCGCAGACCGTGGCGAGGCCGGGGTCGCCGGCGGTTCCCGCGAGGGGGTGCGGTGAAGCTTGCTCTGGCACGAACCATGACGAGGGGTAAGGATGCGGGCGTCTCGATCCTGCACCTGGTGGGCGGGGTCCGGATGCCCGGCTATGTGCTGGTCGGTGCGGCGTGAGGACCGTCACGCGGGGGCGGGGTCGGCACGCCGTCGGGTGCGCTGGCATACTGACCCTGAGCGTGCTCCGGGGTCGGTGAAACTC
>DASSJT010000118.1:0-4189 GCA_035691065.1 Dermatophilaceae bacterium | reverse complement strand
TTCGTCGCCACGCCCGCCGGAGTGACGGCTCTGCCCGAGCCGCTGACCGCGGCTTCGTGAGGCGCCATGCACCGGCGATCAGCTCGGTGTCGAGTAGATCTCCTCGACCCGAGCACGGTGGGCGGCGCAGAGCGCGAAGGTGGTCTCTCCGCCGTTGACCTCGCGCACGCGGACCGAGAACACCGCCGGCTCGGCGCACAGCCACGAGCACAGGCCCTGTGCCCCCTTGGTGCGCCGGCGGTGCAGCGAGGCGTCGAAGGGCCGGACCCACAGGACGGCCCGGCGGGTTTGGTCATCTGCCATGGACCGAACTCAACCATCCCGGGGGGACAGCCAGACGTGTTGTCGGCCGGGCGCTCTAGCCTGTGGCGCACTCGGACCGAAGGGGGACAAATGGAGCTGCACAGGGCGCTGGTCCTGGCGCGCGAACTCGTCGACGAGCACGGACTCCGCGGCTGGCGAGTGAGGCTCGACCGCGCCAAGACCCGGGCCGGCGCCTGCCACTACGGCACGCGGGAGATCAGCCTGAGCCACCACCTCACGCGGCTCCACGACATCGATGAGGTGCGCAACACGATCCTCCACGAGATTGCGCACGCCCTGGTGGGTCCACGCCACGGCCACGACGCCGTGTGGCGAGCCAAAGCGCTTGCTCTCGGGTGCTCGGGAGAGCGGTGCATCGACACGGACGCCCCGGTCATCAAGGCGCCGTGGCAGGGTCGATGCCCCGGCGGCCATGTCGTGCAGAGGCATCGGCGCCCCAGCCGGGTCCTCGCGTGTGCCACGTGTCCTGGGCCGTTTGAAAGCAAGATCCTCGACTGGACTTATCACGGCCGCCGGGTCCCGATGCATCCCAACTTCGTCGCCGAGCTGGAAGCGCTTCGCACGGCTGGGCCAGCCAAGGCGCCCTTACGGGCTTTCCAGCCGGGAGACGTCGTGCGAGTCACCGCGCCAGGGGAGTTCTTCGGCCTGCGCGGGCCGGTCGTGAAGCGGGGACGGACGCGCTACCACATACGTGTGCCCTCGGGTGTGCTGACCGTGCCGTTCGCGCTGGTGGAGGCTGCCTGAGCGAGGAGCCAGGAGGGCTGGGGCCCAAGCAGGGCTGAGGTCGCGACCAGCACCCCAACCAGCACCGCGACCGGCACCCCAACTAGCACCGCGACCAGCACCGCAACCAGCGCCGCGAGCAGACCCGCGGCTGCCGCCTCCCTCCGGCGGACCCCTTGTCGACCCCCTGTGACGTGCCGCACACGACCCGTCGCGGATTTCAAGGTAACGAAAAGATCACGTTACCCTCATGACCTTTGTGCGCTCCGCTGCACACCGGACGTTGTCCCCTGCCAGGAAGTAGTTCGTGAGCCCAACCCCTCCCGCACGCGGGTCCTATCGCGGCCGACATGCCGCGACGCGCCGGCGCCGCCCGGTCCCTCGTGCCCTGTCCAGACCACTGTCCCTGAAGCACCTGAAGTCCCAGGTCGTGCTTCCCGGAACCGCTGCGGCAGCGCTCGTCGTCACGGCAACGGGCGCAACCGCGGCCCACACGTTCACCGACGGCGTCCGCGAGGCCACTCATGCAGCCACCGCAGCCGGCGAGTCCCTCGAAGCACGGCAGCAGGGGGCGCAGCGGGGCGACCTCGTCGAGCGGCACGCCTACCAGCAGCGCGCTGCGCGTGACCGTGAGCGTCAGGCGCTCGAGGCGCAAGCGGCAGCCGCAAAAGCGGTAGCCACCAAGGCGGCCGCCGCGAAAGCGGCAGCCGCCGCACGCGCCCGGGCCATTCGGTGGGTGCTTCCCATCAGCCACTACCGTCTGAGCTCCAACTACGGGCCCCGGTGGGGGCGCATGCATGCAGGGATCGACTTCGCCGCACCCATCGGGACCCCTCTGGTCGCCATGCACGCGGGCACGGTCACCTTCGCAGGTCAGCAGAGCGGTTACGGCAACAAGGTCGAGATCCGCTACACCGACGGCACCGTCTCCTACTACGGGCACATGAGCTCGATCTCGGTGCACCAAGGCCAGTGGGTCGCCGCCGGTGAGCTGGTCGGCCGGGTGGGCAGCACCGGGCACTCGACAGGTCCGCACCTCCACCTGGAGATCCACCCCCACGGAGGCGGCCCAGTGAACCCCTATCCGTGGCTCACGGCGAAGGGTCTGCGCCCCTAAGCAGTGCCACTAAGCAGTGCCGGCGCAAACCAGCCCGACCCGGCCGCGGACGTGCACACGGCATACCGCATCAGTCTCCGGTGTGTCGTCACCCCGCACCGAGGGTGGCCCGGTCAGGTCACTCTTCGCTCGGGCCGTACGGATAGTCTTCGGACTCGACGACCACCTGGCTCTGCTCGATCACGTCGGCTTCGTTCGCCGAGTCGCGCGAGAGGTCGGGCTCGGGCTCGGGCAGCGGCTCGCCCTCCGCTGGAGTCGTGTCCTCGGCCTCGAGATCTCGGGCCTCTTCCTCAGCGTCCTCGAGAGGGATGTCGAAACGCGGCTCGGTCATCGTTCCTCCTTCGGTCTGTGGGCCACCATTGTCCCGCCAACGGCGCCCGACCGTGGCGTGTGGCTCCGGCTGAACACTTGATTCAACACTGCATTCAGCACTCGATCACATTGAGGGCGAGACCGCCACGCGCGGTCTCCTTGTGCTTCACCTTCATGTCGCGCCCGGTCTCGTGCATCGTCTTGACCACCTTGTCCAGCAACACCACGTGCGAGCCGTCACCGCGCAGGGCGGTCCGGGCCGCCGTGACCGCCTTGACCGACGCGATGGCAGCCCACCTCCGCGCCGGAGATCGACGCCGTCTCCTTGTAGATGACGCCGATCGCTCCGGCGGTGAGCAGGAAGCGGACCACTCCCTCCTCGGAGGCGCCGGGCACGAACTCCCAGTAGTAGTGCAGGACGGCCGGGATGATGCCGGCAGCGCCGTTGGTCGGTGCGGTCACGACCCGGCAATCGTGGGGGCGACCGTGGTCGCGTTCGACGTCACGTTCGACCGCGACTGCGCCCGCTTGCTGCTTGGGCGATCGGCCGGAGCCGCTCCCATTCCCCGGCCAGGCCCAGGTCGGTGCCGATGTCCAGGAGGGTGGCGGTGAAGAGCGCCCCGGACTCGATGAACCCCGAGTAGATGTGGCCGAAGACCTCGAGGGTCACCGTGCCGTAGAGCCGGGCCCACGCGCGCTCGAAGGTCCAGATCATCCCCGGGGTCACCGCCCCGAAGCCGTCCGTGACCTCGGCCGGCTTGACCTCCTCCTGCAGGACAGCGAGGACCGCCGGGTCGAGCTCGTCGTCCGTCGGCACATGGAAGTGGTACTTGGCCCACAGCCGCCCGAAGATCTCGCTGAAGAACGCCGCGAACATGTGGGCGCCGTTGTCCGGTGCACATGGGGCGAGGACCTCGGTGATGGGGTCGCGCGGCGCCCCCGGGACCTGCTGGGCCTCCTCCGGGACCGGGGTGGCGAAGACCATGCGGAACTCGGTGGGGTTGGAGAGTGCCCAGGAGCGGAATGCCGTTGAGGCGGCCACGATCTGGGCTGCGGGGTCCTCAGCCGGGTAGGCATCGCAGGCAGCCGTCATGGCCTCGACGACGTCGGTGAAGATGGACCGCGCAACCAGGACGAGCAGCTCGGCGTAGCTGTCGACGTATCGGTAGAGCGCAGGCGCGGTCATGCCCATCTCCGCGGCAACAGCCCGCAGCGACAGCTCACCCGGGGAGGAGCGCATGAGCCTGCGGGACACCTCGACGATCTCCTCGAACGTCGCCTGACGCTGCCGTTCGCGCCTCGTGGGCGCGCTCCGAGACGCGGCCACGGACGTCGGCCCCGATGTCACCCCAGCCGTCATCCCAGCTCCCTTCCGGTCATCTCAGCCGCCTCCCGTTCGTGCCTCGGGCCCCAGTCTCCCGAAATAACGCTTGACAACATAGTTTACACCCTTCACAGTGAACGACGTAAACGTTCGTAATGAGCAATCACGAAAGCGAGTGCCATGTACGCGTGGGGACGATTTGTGGGAAGCCGCGCCTGGGCGGTCTTCATCGGCGGGGTGGCCGTGGTCATCGCCGCCGCGATCTACGGGGTTGGCGTCTTCGGCAGCCTCAGCAACGGTGGGTTCGATGACCCCAAGAGCCAGTCGGCCAGGGAGCTGGCGGTGGAGCAGGCGACCTTCGGTGGGCGTGAGGCCGACTTCGTCGCGAT
>DASSJT010000117.1:0-32034 GCA_035691065.1 Dermatophilaceae bacterium | reverse complement strand
CACCGCGACAGGGACCGGCGCCATCGTCGGCCGTTCAGGCTTCGGTGCCGGCGAGGTCGTCGAGGAACCGCTCGGCCCAGCCCTGCACGTCGCTGCTGCGCACGACCGCCCGCAGCGTCGCCATCCGCGAGCGGCGCTCGTGGCGGTTCATCTCGACCGCGGTCACGATCGCGTCGCGCAGCGCGCTCGTGTCGTGCGGGTTCACCAGGACCGCTTCGAGCAGCTCGTCGGCGGCACCGGCGAACTCCGACAGCACGAGGACACCGTCGCCGTCGAGCCGCGTCGTGACGTACTCCTTGGCGACGAGGTTCATGCCGTCGCGCAGCGGGGTCACCAGCATCACGTCGGCCGCGAGGAAGAGCGCCGCCATCTCCTCCCGGGGGTAGGCGTGGTGCAGGTAATGGACGGCGGGCGCGCCGATCGGGGCGTACTCGCCGTTGATCCGCCCGACCGTCATCTCGACCTCGGTGCGCAGCTGCCGGTAGGACTCCACACGCTCTCGGCTGGGGGTCGCGATCTGCACGAGCGTGACATCGGGGGGTGCCAGGGCCCCGTCTCGGAGCAGCTCCTCGTAGGCCTTGAGCCGGTGGCGGATGCCCTTGGTGTAGTCGAGCCGGTCGACCCCGAGGAGCAGGGTGCGGGGGCTGCCGAGCGACTCGCGGATCTCCCATGAGCGCGTGACGACCTCTGGCGAGGTCGCGAGCTTGGACAGGCCCTTGAAGTCAATGGATATCGGGATCGCACTGGCGCGCACGACCCGCCGGTCGCTCCCGGTCGTCGTGACCGTGTCGCCCTTGGTCGGAAGGGCCAGCAGCTGCCGGCAGGCCCGCAGGAAGTTGTGGGCGTCGGCCACGCGCTGGAAGCCCAGGTAGTCGGCGCCGAGCAGGCCCTCCACCAGGGCGCGGCGCCAGGGAAGCTGGGCGAAGAGCTCGACCGGCGGGAACGGAATGTGGTTGAACCAGCCGATCCGCACGTCAGGACGCAGCTCGCGCACCATCCTGGGCACCAGCTGGAGCTGGTAGTCGTGGACCCACACCGTTGCGTGTGGCGCCGCCACCTCGGCCGCCATCTCCGCGAAGCGCCGGTTGACCCGGACGTAGGCCTGCCACCACTGCCGGTGGAACGAGGCAGGCACGATCACGTCGTGGTAGATCGGCCAGAGCGTGTCGTTGCTGAACCCCTCGTAGTACTCGGCGACCTCTTGGACGTCAAGGCCCACGGGGAAGAGCACCATGCCGTCCTGCTTGAAGGGATCGGGCGGCTGGCCGGCCTCGCCCGCCCAGCCGATCCACGCGCCCTCCCGCCCGCGCATGACGGACTCCATCGCGGTCACGAGGCCACCGGGGCTGCGTCGCCACTCGATCGTGCCCTCCTCGGACACCACGCGGTCGACGGGTAGTCGATTGGCGGCGATGACGAGGTCGAACGTGTGGTAACTGCCGATCACGGCGGCCGTGCCTCCCGAGGCTGTGCTGCGTGTTGGAGCCGTACCCACCCTATGCCGACCCATCAGCGGCAGCGGCCGCAGCCGGGATCTCATGGCACCCACGCGGGCACCCATGGGGGCACCAGCGGCGGCACCCACAGCGGCACCCACAGCCGCGTCATAGTGCCGGCCACCACTCGTCGGGGACCGCCTCCCGCCACCACGCTGGGGACCCCTGGAGCGGTCTCGCCGGCTTTGGGACACCGCTGGCGCGCCGGCTGGCGGCGGTCTACCGTCTGATCATGAGGATCTCAGACGTGCTCCGCCACAAGGGCGGCACCGTGGTAACCATCCGCCCGGAAGACCCCGTGACGACGATGCTTGCCATGCTCGCTGAGCACCGCATCGGGGCCCTCGTGGTCAGCACGGATGGCGAGACCGTGGCAGGCATCGTGAGCGAACGCGACGTCGTGCGCCATCTCCACTCCGGCGGTGCGGCCATCCTCGATGGCCCGGTTTCGGCGATCATGACCAGCGACGTGCGCACCTGTGCACCCGAGACGCAGATCAGCGAGCTGGAGCACACGATGACGGATCATCGCATCCGGCATGTCCCGGTCCTTGTCGACGGCAAACTGCATGCGATCGTCAGTATCGGTGACGTCGTGAAGCACCGCATCGAGGACCTCCAGGCCGAGCGGGACCAGCTGGTGGGCTACATCCGGCAGTAGTCACGATCGGGTGGCACACCGCGCCACTCGACGCCGACTGGCGTGCCCCCGGCATACCGTAGGTCCATGGCGAGCGAGGTGACGGGGACAGCTTCGAGCCGAGCAGGCCACCAGTTCAGCTCGCATGCCCAGCTGGGTCCCTATCGACTGGTGCAGCAGCTGGGCGAGGGGGGCATGGGGGTGGTGCACCTCGCGCTCGACCGGAAGGGCCGCGCCGTCGCCATCAAGGTGCTGCGGCCGCACGTCGCCCACGACCCCGACGCACGCCTCCGGCTCGCCAGGGAGGTCGAGACCCTGACCCGCGTGCGCAACCCGCGCGTGGCCCCGGTCCTCGACGCCGACCTGGTCGGTGACCGTCCCTACGTCGTGACGCGCTACATCCCCGGACCGTCCCTGGACCAGGTCGTGCGGGAGGAGGGACCGCTCGAGGGCGACGACCTGCTCCGCATCGCGACGGGCCTGGCCGAGGCGCTCGACGCTATCCACGAGGCCGACGTCATCCACCGCGACCTGAAGCCCGGCAACGTCCTGCTGGTCGACGGCGACCCCGTCCTGATCGACTTCGGCATCGCCCATGTCGCTGACGAGGTGCGCATCACGATGGCCGGCATGGTCATGGGCACGCCCGGCTACCTCGCCCCGGAGGTGGTCGAGGGGGACCCGGTGACCGAGGCCACCGACTGGTGGGGCTGGGCGGCCACGCTGGCCTTCGCCGCGTCGGGCACCCCGCCGTTCGGGAAGGGGCCGATGGAGGCGGTGCTGGCGCGGGTCAGCCGGGGTGAGGCGGACCTGTCCGGCGTCGACCCCGACCTGGCGCCCCTGCTGCGCGCCGCGCTCTCGCCCGACCCGGGCGAGCGGCCGCGCGCCGAGGTGGTCCTGGACGGGCTCGAGCTCTACGCCAACGGCGAGGATGTCACGGAGGTGTTGCCGGCGGCGAGCACGGGAGCACGGCATAGGGGAAACGCACTGGCCCGCAAGGCAACTGAGGTGTTGCCCCCGGTGCCGCCACCGCGCGAGAGGTATGCCGGTGGGTCGGGTTCGGCGGTCGAGGACGAGGAGTGGGACGAGGACGAGGAGTGGCAGGACGAGCGCTGGGAAGACGAGCGCTCGGAGGGCGACTGGGAGGAGGAGGAGCGCAGCGAGCGGGCCGCTCCCGGGGAGGGCGACCCGCGGATCGGGCGGCCCAAGCGCACGGGAAGCCTGACGGCGCTGATGGTCGCCCAGGTGGCGCTGGTGGTGGCGGCGCCCGTGGCTGGCGTCCTTGCCGCCGCGGTCTGGGGAGTAATTGCGCGCACGGCTGACCGGTCGATGACGTCCTTGGTGATGCGGCGACATGAGCGAGGTGTGCGGCCGTCAGACGTGCCGGTCGTCGTGATGGCGGCCCCGTGGCACCTGACGATGTCCTTGGTGGGCGCGGCACTCGGCCTGGTGACGCCGCTGGGGGTGATGGTGGGAGCCTCGTTCTTGACGGGCGTGGTCCTGGGCATGTTTGACGGCGGGTCGGCGCGGCCGGGCGGGGTGCTTCCGCTCGGAGTGGCAGGGGTGCTGGGCCTCTTCACAGCGTGGTGGGGGCCGGCGAGCGCGCCGCTCCGCCGAGGGACCCGGAGTGTGGTCCGTGGCCTGACCCCGACGGTCCGCGCGCAGCAGATCGTGCTCGGCGTGGCTCTGGTCATCGCTGCCGGGCTCGTGCTGTGGCTGGCTGGAAACGAGGGGCAGCCCACCTGGTGGCCGCTCGACCGGGTGCCCGCGCCGTGGCGGGACATCAAGCTGATCTGAACCGTGCAGGAGGCCGCGCCGGACTCCTGGCAGGCGGCGTGTCGTGCCGCCCGTGTTGGTCATGACGCGCGTTGGGCACTGTTCAGGGGCGGCCGGTCAGCCTGAGCACGGCAGCACGACCGGACGGATCGGCTTGTACCATGTGCGCGGCTCTGATGGGGCCAATGCCGGCGTGGCGCAATTGGCAGCGCACCTGTCTTGTAAACAGGTGGTTAGGGGTTCGAGTCCCCTCGCCGGCTCTCTGGCGATCACCGGAAGACTGAGCGCCGCGGCGGCATAGTGGTCCCCATGGCCCTTCACCACGGTTCGACGTCATCTCCGACCGGGCTGCGCAGTTCCAACCCCGTCGTGACCGATGCCAACCCCGCCCTGGGCGAGCGGTTGGAGCCGCCGAAGAACTGCATGGCACCGGACCCCGTCCCCGCGGAGGTCGCCTATCAGCTGATTCACGACGAGCTGCTGCTCGACGGCAACGCCCGCCTCAACTTGGCCACCTTCGTGACCACATGGATGGAGCCGCAGGCTCGGCAGCTGATGGCCGACTGCGTCGACAAGAACATCATCGACAAGGATGAGTACCCCCAGACCGCCGAGCTGGAGCGGCGGTGCGTGGCGATGCTCGCCGACCTGTGGCACGCGCCGGAACCCGAGCACGCGACGGGGTGCTCGACCACCGGGTCGAGCGAAGCCTGCATGCTGGCAGGTCTGGCGCTTAAGCGCGGTTGGTCCGCGCGGGTTGATGACCGCCTGCGCCGGCCGAACCTGGTCATGGGGGCGAACGTCCAAGTGTGCTGGGAGAAGTTCTGCCGGTACTGGGACGTGGAGCCCCGGATCGTGCCGATGAGCGGCGGACGGCTCCATCTCGACGCCGAGCAGGCCGTCGCCCACTGTGACGATGACACGATCGGTGTGGTCGCGATCCTGGGCTCGACTTTCGATGGCAGCTACGAACCCGTCGCCGACATGGCGGCCGCGCTGGATGAGCTCGCCGCCGGGGGCGGCCCGGACGTGCCCATCCATGTTGACGGGGCTTCCGGGGCGATGATCGCGCCGTTCCTGGACCCCGACCTCACATGGGACTTCACATTGCGTCGGGTCGCCTCCATCAACACCTCCGGCCACAAGTACGGCTTGGTCTACCCGGGCGTCGGCTGGGTGCTGTGGCGGGATGCGGACGCCCTGCCGCAAGAGCTCATTTTCGACGTCAACTACCTCGGTGGGACCATGCCCACGTTCGCCTTGAACTTCTCCCGCCCCGGGGCTGAGGTGGCCGCCCAGTACTACACGTTCTTCCGTCTCGGGCGCGCCGGCTTCCGCGCCGTGCAGCAGGCCGCCCGTGACGTGGCCACCTTCCTGTCCGAGAACATCGGCGCGATGCCCGAGTTCGAGCTGATCTCCCGCGGCGATCAGCTGCCGGTGTTCGCCTTCACCACCAGCGAGGGCGTCACCGGCTGGGACGTGTTTGCCCTCTCTCGGTCGTTACGCGAGCACGGCTGGCAGGTGCCGGCATACACCATGCCCCCTGACCGGCAGGACCTCGCCGTACTGCGCATCGTCTGTAGAAACGGGTTCAGCCACGACCTTGCGCAGACGTTCCTGGAGCATCTGCGCCGCGCGGTCGACCAGCTCGACGCGGACACCCATGCGACGACGACGACCGGCCCATCGGGCTTCCACCACTGAGCCCCGTGGTGCTCCTGCTGGGTGGCCTCGTCACCGCTGTGAAACAGCCAGGTGGTCTAGCCTGACCCCGGGACTTTGGACGCCCGAGCGGTGAGCCGGCGGGTTGTCGTTCTCGCCGGAAGTGCCGCCCTGACCTGGGCCTGCGCGAGCACGTCCAACCGCCGAACGGCGCCGACGGCCCGGCGACCCGGCCGGGGTTCCGACCCCTCGACCTCGACGCCAGCACACGACCCGGACTGGGTGCGTACCGAGAGCGCACATAGCGGCACGACCGCTTGGCGGATTCCGGCGGCACGCCTGGCCGCCGAGGAGGACCTGGCCGGCGACGCGGACCGGGCCAGCGTGCTCACGGGCCAGCCCGTCGGGCTGCACCTCAGCAACACCCTGGGTCCGGTCACCCTGATGGCCTACCGGCTCGGCTACTACGTGCCCATCACGCTGCGGCCCGCCGACGCCACCGACCGGCTCGTCCTGGTGTCCGCGGTGACGAGCTGCCAGGCGTACGACAAGTGGGGTTGCTCCTCCCTCTACAAGGCGCACGACGGCTCTTTCGCCACACGGGCGCGGGCGGTGAGCTTCGACCGGCCCTACGATCGCAGGGGCGCCTCTCACGTGCTCAACCACGACATCGGGCCGATCCGGCTTGCCGAGAGTGTCGGCCTCGACCTCGACTACCGGACCTCGTGGAATCTCCACGACCAGCCACATGTCCTCGCGCTGGCACGCGGAGTCGTGAGGCTCGGGCCAACCCTTCGAAGCAATGGCCGAGGGCCCACTCGGGAAGGTCCATCCCGCAGTGGAAACCTCGACTGGATCGGCGCCTCGCCCATGACGAGCACAAGGACCGGCGGCCCAGTAGCGTTCGCTTAACCCTTCCCGCGCCCTGGCCACATCCGTGCGAAACGACTTGAGCAGCATGCCAATTCGCGGTATGCCGCTCAGCTCGCTCCCTGCCTCTGACACCATGCGCAAGTGGGCAAGTGGTGAATGGCGACCGGGTCGGAACCAGCCCCCCGGATAACACGGTCTGTGCATCAGGTCGACCGCCCGGAACCTCCAGAAAGGCGTCTTCAGCACGGCTCGTCGTTGAGCTAGGGTGACGCAAGCGGGTGCTCAACCATCCTGACGGGCGTGACCGCGCATCACCGCACCAAGACTGTCAAGGCGCGTCACTTGGCGCGGCCGACCGGCAGGGTGGCGGCGAGAACGCTCGCCGGCTCATACGGCGTGCTGGTGCTGGGGTGCAGCCGCCCGGCGCGCACGTGGGCAAAGGCCCGGAGCAGGTTGAGCGTGATCTGCTGGAGGGCGGCACTGGTCCGTTGCGGGGTGTCCCACCGCGGGCACGTCGAGTCCAGATCGCAGGGCCAGTACGTCGTTCCCGCGGCGAACACCCCAGCCCCGGAAGGCGCGCTGTAGTAGCCGGCGGTGATCGGCCAGGGGTGGCGCTTGTCCCTGCCCACCTCGACCGCGTGCAGCACGACCTGCAGGTTGGCAGGCGAGTGCCCGCTGGGAGGTTCCTGGGCATCGGCCTCGTTGCCGACTGCGAGTGGCAGGGTATCCCCCGTCCTCAGGCGGCTGCCGGCGAAGAGCCATTTCGGAGTGCTGGCGACGACGTAGGCCGCCTGCACGCCGACGACCGACATGCCCTCTCCGACCAGCGAAGCGGGATCGCGGAGCAGCGGGGGTTCGCGCCACTGGACGGTGGTGGTTTCGGGGTATGCCGAGGCGTGGTGGTCGAGTCCACGGTCCTTGTAGACGGTCAGGCCGGTCATCCGGCCGAACGAGTCACGCTCGATCCGGCCCTGCCAGTAGACCTCGTTGGCACCGAGGAAGGCGAAGTTGGTGCCGGCGTTGCGCGCCACGACGGACGCGTCGTACATACGCTTCGTCCAGTACTCCGCGTGGCCTCCGATGAGGACGGTGGGCTGGCCGTGGAGCTGGTTCGGCTGGGCATCCAGGGAGCTGTCGGTGGTGACATCGGCGGCGAGCCCGTGACGGGACAGGAAGCGGACGACTGGGACGTCCATGCTGAACACCTGCTCCAGGCCACCGCCCTCCAGTGGGCGGTCAGGCGAGGAGACATAGGAGCGGGTCTTGACCTGCGCCGCGTGGGTGGCCCCCGGGCCCTTGTAGAGACTGCGACCGCCGAATCCGTTGTAGGCCATCCAGGTCAGGTCGCTGACCGCGAAGAGGTAGGGCGAGCGACGTCCCGACGTGCGCACGATCAGCGGAATCCACGACGGGCGCAAGCCGATCCTCTGCGGCTCGATCTCGATGAGGTAGAAGCCCGGGGGCCAAGAGATGCCGACGGCGAACTGCGCGGTGGTCGGCCAGGTCTCGCGGATCAGTCGGTCGGGTCCAGTGGCACGTGCCTTGGCCTGGGGCCGGGCCATCAGCAGCCGGGACTGCCACACCAGGCGCGACCCCGCGCTGTGGTACCACCCGACGCGAAGCGCACGAAGGCGGACTCTCACGTCCCCGACGGCACTGGCCAGGTGTGCGGTCATGGTCTGACCGCACACAGCCGTGAACGCGTCGAGGTACCCGACGACGGGCCCCATCCAGGCCTCTGCCCGCCCGGTGGGCACGTTGCCGTTTCCCCTGCGGTTGTCTTCGCGCCCACTCCATCCGGGCCGAGCGTTGACACAGCGAGGACGCGGGGCGGGTAGGTCCGCAGTAACCGGGACCACCTCTTGCGCTGCAGCACTGGGCCCGGCGGCAGGTGGGCCGGGCAGGACATCGCTGGAACTCGTGCATGACCCGAGCAGCGTCACCAGGGCGAGAACCGACGCCACCGCGACGGGGCGTGGCGCCCGGCGGTGCGTCGTCCTGAGGCTCACCTCCAAATTGCAGCAGGGCTGGTGGAGCAAGGCGCCGTCGCCGGCCGTACTCACAGATGATTGGCAGGGTTCTCCCAGCGGCGTGGTCGCTAGTCCTGGGAGTCCTGGCCGGGGAGCACGCTCCGCAACGTGCTGAGCGGCTCCTCGATGCTCTGCAGGCCTGCGGGGGTGAGGTCACCGCTCGCCACTGCCTTCCTCAGCTGCCGATCCAGCTCCCGGAGCCTCTTGCCGGCATCCGCGGAACGTCCTTCCGCGAGGTTCTGCCGAAGCTCGTCGAGGCGGTCGAGCAGGTCCTTGGCCTTCGACGGCGTCAGCTGCCCCGAAGCCCGGGCAGCGGTCACGGCCCGGCGGACATCCGCAAGGGCCTCCATGACAGAAGGCGTCGTGGTGCTGACGTCCGGACTGGTCGGTGTCGTCGTTGTGGGTGACTCCGTCCTTGGACCAGGCGTCGCCGTCTGGCCGGGCTGGTTGGCCGCTGGATCGGGAGCCTTGGTGCCGAACCCTGTGCCCAGACGTAGAGCCAAGAGGGCCAGCAGGGCGACCACGGCCAAGGCCACGAAGACCGCTGTGCGACGCCTCGGCCCACTCGGTCGCTGGCGAAGCTGAGACCGGCTCAGTGTGAGGGTGGGGCCGATTCCAGACTCGCCGCTCAGCCCGCTGGCCGGGATATCGAGGGGGGCCGTGGGTCCCGCCAGGGAGGCATCAGACGATGCCTGGAGGGCCTCGCGGCGGATCGAGTAGAGCCGAGCCTGGACCTCACCCGCGGTCGCCGGTCGGTGGGTGGGGTCCTTGGCCAGCAGCTCGCCGACGAGTGAATCCAGCTGGGGTGGGATGTCGGCGCGGCGGCTGCTCAGCCGTGGCGGATCCGCGTTCAGATGCTGGTGGAGCACGCTGAGGGGGTGCTCACCCGCGAAGGGGGGTTCGCCGGTGAGCAGCGTCATCAGCACGCAGCCCAACGCGTAGAGATCAGTGCGCGGATCGACCGGCGCCCCCTCAGCCTGCTCCGGTGACAGGTAGTGAGCGCTGCCCACCACGGTGTTGGCCGCAGTGAGCCCGCTCGAGGTGGACTGCGCGAGTCGGGCGATCCCGAAGTCCACGACTTTGAGCCGGTTGTCGGCGTCCAGCACGAGGTTGCTCGGCTTGACGTCGCGGTGGACGACACCGGCCTGATGGGCGGCGGACAGCCCGGCAGCGGCCTGCTCGGCGAGCAGCAACGCCTCGAAAACCGGCAGCGGCCCAAGGTCGGTGACGAGCGTGGCCAGGGTGGGGCCGGGGAGCAGCTCCATGACAAGAAACGCCATGGGCCCATCCACGCCGAGGTCGAAGATCGTGACCACGTTCGGGTGCGAGAGGGCGGCCGTTGCCTGGGCCTCCGTGCGGAACCGTCCAGCCGCGACTGGATCATCCCTGCCGACCTGCACCACCTTCACCGCCACGTCCCGCTGCAACACCGTGTCGACGCCGGCCCAAACCTGGCCCATGCCCCCGCGGTCGATCGGCCGAACGAGTCGATATCGGCCCGCCAGCAACGTTCCAGGAGTCATGGCCGACATCCTTCAGGATCGTCCTTCGTGCCAATGGGTTGCCCTGCCTCCACGACCCAACGTCTCGGACCAACGGGGAGTGCTGGCGCATTTCCGGATCTCGCCGAGGCTGCGCTCCGAATCGGGGGACCAAAGCCCCTCCTCCGCTCCTTCGGGGCGGGTGATGGTCGGCGGGTGAGGTCAGGCCAGTCCGGGAGCTCGCCGTGACGGACCTGGTCCTCATGCCGGGGACGGATCGTCGGATCCTCAGCGCGGGGTGGGCGCCTGGCCGGTTCCCTCCGTCGAGTCAGGAGTACTGCCATGAGCGTCCTCACCACCACCGTCGCCGTCGTTGTGCTGGTCCTCCTGGTTCTGGGCGGAATGTCTCTGCGCATTGTCAAGCAGTACGAGCTGGGGGTGCTCTTCCGGCTGGGGAGGGTCATCGGTACCCGCCAGCCCGGACTCCGAGTCATCATCCCGTTCGTCGATGTGCTTCACCGGGTATCCCTGCGCATCATCACGATGCCGATCCAGTCGCAGGGCATCATCACCCACGACAACGTCAGCGTGGACGTCTCGGCGGTCGCCTACTTCCGCGTGGTCGACGCGGTCAAGTCCGTCGTGGCCATCGAGAACGTGCATGCCGCCATCAACCAGATCGCCCAGACCACGTTGCGGAAAGTGGTCGGCCAGCACTCCCTGGACCAGACCCTGTCCGAAACCGACCGCATCAACATGGACATCCGACAGATCCTGGATGTCACGACGACCGAATGGGGCGTCGAGGTCACCCTGGTGGAGCTCAAGGACATCCAGCTGCCCGACAGCATGAAGCGGGCGATGGCTCGACAGGCCGAGGCGGAGCGTGAGAAGCGGGCCAAGATCATCAATGCCCAAGGGGAGTACATGGCGGCGTCGGCACTGGGCGATGCCTCCGACATCATGATGGCCCACCCGCTGGCCCTGCAGCTGCGCAACCTGCAGACCCTCCTCGAGCTCGGCGTGGACAACAACACGACAGTGGTCTTCCCAGCGCCGCTGATGAGCACCATCGAAGAGCTGGGAAACTTCGTCAGGCGGGAATCCTCAGCAGCGACGCCGTCGGACTTGGCTCAGCGGACACCCGACGTGCCTCACGCCTGAGGACTTGCCTTGCTCCTGACCAAGCGTCGGGTCAGGAGCACGTAGGTGCCGGAGGGCGTGCTCTCGGCCGCCTGCGCGAGCAGCGAGAGCACGGCCGCCGAAACGAGGAACCGATCCGGTCCGGTGGCGTCGACCAGCCCGAGGGCGGCCTGCAGGGCGCGAGCCTGAGCCGGCGGTAGGCGATCGACTTCCGAGGTGACCGGCCTCAGCAGCTCGTGCAGACCGGCATACGCAAGATGTGTCTCCGCCTCGATACCGCGCGCCCTGAGGACGAGCGTTCCCTCGGCCACCCCTGCCGCGTATTCCAGCAGGGCGCTCGTGCCGACCCCGGCCTCGCGGCGCATCAGCAGCGTCCCACCGCTGCCGGAGCGTGCGGACCGCAGGAGCCCTCAATGGCCCACACTCTGTATCCCGCCCCTACAGCACGTGGACAACGGTAGCGGGGGCAAGTTGCCGCGAAGGGACCCAAGCGGCTCTCCGCGCTTGGGGGTGCGGCATTCAGCGGTATGCCGGCCTGCCGGCGGGCGAGCGGGTCCACCTCTTCACCGGCAGAGCCTGCGGTCAGATCCACTCGTCCACGGCCGTCAGCGGCCCGCCCGCGTCGTCGGTGTTGCGCACGCCGGCCGGGTCGATGAGCATGATGAGGCACTCGGAGGCCTCCGGTCGGTGCCTGACGCCACGGGGCACGACGAAGAGCTCCCCGGGACCCACGACCGCGGTCGGGAGGCCCTCGAGGTGGATGCGGAGCCAGCCACTCACCACCAGGAAGACCTCGTCCACCTCGTGGTGGTGCCAGACATCGTGGTGGTCCCTTCCGTGGTCGGTCTGCCGAAACCCGTCAGCCCAGACGCTAGGAAGCGCCGGCCAGGCCGGGAATCAGCGAAATCGCCAGCGGTGGCCGGGATCACCACTGCGGGTGGATCGTCTCCCGGAAGTACCTGTCGTAGATGTGCCTGACGCCGCGCTCGAAGGCGTCGGAGAGCGCAGGCACGCGGCCCGCCCGGGCATTGGCGCGAGCCTGATCGACACTCCGCGCACCGGGGATGACCGTCGAGACCTCGGGGTGCTGCCAGAGCCACGCGATCGCGGCCTGCGCGCTGGTCGTTCCCGTCGGCGCCTCGCTCCTGACGAGTTCGGCGAACTCCTGTGCGGCGGCCACACCGGCCGCATAGTCGACGCCGGAGAACGTCTCGCCCCGGTCGAAGGCGCTGCCGTCGCGATTGTAGGCGCGGTGGTCGTCAGGGGCGAACGTGGTTTCGGCGTCGTAACGCCCCGACAACAGGCCTGAAGCCAGCGGGACCCGGATGATCAGGCCCACGCCGGCCTTCGCGGCTGCCGGGAACACCTCCTCGATCGGCTTGAGGCGGAAGGCGTTGGCGATGATCTGGACGGTAGCGACGTTCGGGCGCGCTATCGCGGTCAGCGCCTCGGCCACGGTCTCGACGCTGACCCCGTAATGGGCGATCGCGCCGTCCGCCACGAGCGTGTCCAGGGCATCGAACACCGCGTCGCTGGAGTAGACCGGCGTCGGGGGGCAGTGCAGCTGCACGAGGTCGAGGGTGTCCATGCCGAGGTTCTTGCGGGAGCGGTCGGTCCAGGCGCGGAAGTGCTCGAGCGTGTAGTTCTCGGGCATTTGCTCCCGCCGGCGGCCCATCTTGGTCGCCACCGTGACACTCCTGCGGGCAGTTTCGCCACGCCGGCGCAGGAACTCGCCGATCAGGGTCTCGCTCCGGCCGTCGCCGTAGACGTCGGCCGTGTCGAAGAACGTGACGCCCTCGTCGACCGCCGCGTCCAGTACGGCGAGGGCGTCGTCCTCCGGCACGTCGCCCCAGTCGGCGCCCAGCTGCCAGG
The DNA here is from genome assembly GCA_035691065.1 of Dermatophilaceae bacterium. Lineage (GTDB taxonomy): Bacteria > Actinomycetota > Actinomycetes > Actinomycetales > Dermatophilaceae > DASSJT01. The sequence continues at coordinate 19,061 of DASSJT010000117.1, read as the reverse complement.
TGCCCAGCCCGACGACCGACACCGAACGACCGGTGCGGCCCAGCACTCGTTGCTCCATGACGGACGCCACCTTTCCTGGGGATCGAGTCGAACGGGTCCCACAGGACCCGCTCAGGACGCCACTCAGGACGCCGCTCAGGCCCGAGCCCCAGCGTAGGCGCCCACCCCCGATCGCCCGCTCGGGCCCTAGGTCCATGCTCCTGCCGCGGCCCAGCGCCTACCCTGCGAGCGTGCTCCTCCTTTCCCGGCTCAGGGGACAGCCGGTACGACTGGCCGACGGCACGGTCCTCGGCCGAGCGGTTGACCTCACGGCTCGCTTCGGCGAGGCCTCGGTGCTGGTCGAGCGGGTCGTCGTCGGCTCGCGTCGCCGGGTGACTCATCTGGTCCCCTGGTGGGCTGTCGCGGACTACGAGGAGGAGGAAGTCAACCTCGTGCGCGGCTGCACCCCGGAGGACTGGTCGGTCCCGCGAGAGCTGCCCCTTGCGGCCGACGAGCTGCTGCTGCGGCGCGACGTCCTGGACACCCAGGTGGTTGACCTCAGCGGGAAGCGGATCTCCCGGGTCGCGGACGTCATCCTCGACCGGATTCCCGGCGGGCGGATCCAGGTGGTGGCGGCTGACGTCGGCACGGGCTCGCTGCTGCGCCGGCTGGGCCTGGGGTGGGCGGCGGGCCGGCTCCCCGAGCGCGCCGTTCCCTGGGCCGATTTGCACCTCGCCTCAGGGCGCGGACACGCCGTCCAGCTCGAGGTCGCGACGTCGGCGGTCCACCGCCTGGATGCCACCGGGGTCGCCGAGCTCATGTCCCGCCTCGACGTCGCCCGGGCTGCCGCGCTCCTGCGCCGGATCGGCCCCGAGCGGGCGTCCCGGGCCCTGGTGCACAGCCACCCGCGCGTCGGCCGTCGGCTGGTCCGGGGCCTGCGCCCCGAGGAGGTCGCAGCGATCCAGGAGGCCCTCCCACCGGGCGCCGAGACGGACCACCCACACCTCTTCGTCCCCCCGGCCGCGCCCGCCCACCGCCGCTACCGCCGGCTCGCGGGCTGGCGGCGGCACCGTCCCGGCGGCGCCGACCCGGCCCGGGAAGGGCGCCTCTGATGTCCGCGGCAGCGGCGACCAGCGCGCCAGCAAGGTCGAGGCGCGGCCGGGTGCTCACCGCTCTCGCCGTGTTCGGCCCGGGCCTGCTCGCCGGACTCAGCGACGACGATCCCGCGGGCATCACCACCTACTCGGTGCTCGGGGCAAGCTACGGCTACCAGCTCCTGTGGGTCCTGCTGGTCTCGACGATCGCGCTGGTGGTCTTCCACAACCTCGCGGCCCGGATGGGGGTCGTGACCGGCCAGGGACTGATCGGCCTGGTGCGTCAGCGGTACGGCGTGCGCCCCGCCGCGGGAGGCCTCCTCGCCTTGGTCCTGGCCAACATCGGCACCACCTGCGCCGAGTTCGCCGGGATCGCTGCCGGCTTCGAGCTCTTTGGGATCAGCCGCAGGGTTGCCGTTCCCGCCACGGCCATCCTGGTGACCGGCATCGTCCTGCGCGGCTCCTTCCACCGGGTCGAGCATGTGCTGATGGCCGTCGCCGCCGTGTTTGTCGCCTACATCGCGGCCGGCATACGCTCTGGGCCGCACTGGGGCGAGGCACTCACCGGCCTGGTCGTCCCGACCATGCCCGCCACGCGGGACGCGGTGCTGATCGCCACGGCGACTTTGGGGACGACGCTGGCCCCGTGGGGCCTGAGCTTCATCCAGTCGTATGCCGTGGACAAGCGGCTCACCGTCGACGACCTCCGGTGGGAGCGGGTCGACGTCGTCGTCGGGGCGGTCCTGACGGGGGTGATCGGGTTCTTCGTCGTGGTCGCGTGCGCCGCCACGCTCTACGAGCGGGGCATCGCCATCGAGTCGGCCGCTGACGCGGCCCGCGCCCTGCAGCCACTGGCCGGCCACATCGCGTCCCGGCTGTTCGCCACGGGTCTGATCGGCGCGGCCCTGCTGGCGGTGGCCATCCTGCCGCTGTCCACGGCATACTCCATCTGCGAGTTCACGGGCGAGGAGGCGGCCCTTGACGACGCCTACCCCCAGGCCCGCACGTTCTACGTCTCCATCATTGCCGTGGCCGCGATCAGCGCGGCTGCGGTCCTCGTCCCCGGGGCGCCGCTGATCAGCATCCTCGTGCTCACCCAGGTCCTGAACGCGGTTCTCCTGCTCCCACTGCTCGCCTTCATGTACGGCCTGGCGCGCGATCGGGACCTCATGGGCGAGCACGCGGCCACCCGACGCGAGTCGGCGGTCTACCTCGTCACCATCGGGCTGGTCAGCGTCTCGGTCGTCGCCACCCTCGCCTTCACCCTGTTGTGACCGACGCGGTCTGGCGTGCCGTCCTTCGAGCGGGCGATCCTCGGAACCGTGGGCTCTCGCCGGACGGGATCGTTCGTCCTCGCGGTTGTGCTGGTGTCCCTTGTGGCGCTCGTCGCGGCCTGGGGACTGGTCTCGGGCGGCAGCGCCACGGACGCCGCGGGGCAGCACCCCGCTCCGGCCCGCGCACCCGGGTCCGGTCCGCTCCGGAAGGGCGACTTCACGTGGACCGGGCTGAGCGCCTGCCCGTCCCGCGCCCTCAGCGGCCTGGCCTGTGGCACCCTCACCGTTCCCCTGGACCGCATCGTGGGCGACCCGGCCAGCACGGGGACGCTCGACCTGCCGGTGGTCGTCGGCGGCAACCTGAAGGCAGGCCGAACGCTGCTCGCGCTCTCCGGTGGTCCGGGCCAGCCCGGTGTGGCACTTGCGCCCAAGATCTTCCCGCATCTTGAGGGGGTGGCCGAGGACTACCGGCTGGTCATGGTCGACCAGCGCGGCACCGGGGCGAACGCGCTGAACTGCCCTCGGCTCCAGGCTGAGATCGGCTTCTCCGACCTGGAGATCCCCACCGCCGGGGCCGTGGCGGAGTGCGCCCGCAGCCTGGGCGGCGAGCGGGCCCAGTACTCGACGAGTGCCACCATCGCCGACCTGGAGGACCTGCGCCAGGCCCTTGGGGCCCAGTCGTGGTCGATCGACGGCGTGTCCTACGGCAGCTATGTCGCGCAGCGCTACGCCGGCGCCCACCGCGACCGGGTCGACCGGCTGGTGCTCGACTCGGTCGTGCCCGTCGAGGGTTTCGACCCCACGATGGTCGAGGCCTTCCCCGAGGTGGCTCGCGTGCTCCGGGCCGTGTGCACCCAGCGGGCGTGCAGCGCCGACCCGGCTGCCGACCTCACCACGGTCGTGGCCCGGGCGCCGGAACTCGGGCCGCGGCTGCTCGACGTCCTCTCGGTGATGTCGGTCGTCGACGTCGGCTTCCCGGGCATGCCCGAGGCCCTGCACCTTGCCGCCTCGGGAAGCGACGCCCAGCTGCTCAGCCTGCTGGCATCCTGGCAGGACGGCACGTCCGGACCGGCGGACGAGCTCAGCCAGGGACTGCATGCAAGCACCCTCTGCCTCGACCTCGACTTCCCGTGGGGCGGGGCCGACGCCTCGGTGACCTCCCGGGCCCGGGCCGCAGACGTCGCGGTCGCACGGCTGGCGGACGACCGGCTCTGGCCGTTCACCGCCGAGACCGCGCGGACCAACGGGTTCCTGCGCACCTGCGAGCTCTGGCCCCCCGAGCCTGACCAGCCGGTCCCGTCCGCCCAGCTCTCGCTCAGGGGGGCGAGCGCCCTCATCCTGCGCGGAGACCGCGACCTGTCGACGCTGCTCACCTGGGCAGAGCGGGCCCACGCCGACCTGCCGGGCAGCCGCTTGGTCGTGGTGCCCGGTGTCGGCCACTCGGTACAGGGGACCAGCCAGACCGCCCGTGAGGAGGTGGCCCGCTTCCTGCTCGGCCAGTCCTGAGCCAGGTCCTGAGCCAGGTCCGGAGCAGGTCCGGAGAGGGTCCGGCGGCTGAAACCCTCGCGCCATGCACCGGTCAATGCGCACCCCTTCGCGCCCAAGCCGAGTCTCAGCGAAAACCCTGCCGCCGGATGCCCCTTCGAGCGTGCGGCCACTGACACGATGGCCCCATGACCGTCGACCTTGACGCGCTGTCGGTGAAACAGCTCCGAGCCCGGCGCTCGCTGAAGTGGAACCGCTTCCACGAGGACGTCCTGGCCCTCTGGGTGGCCGAGATGGACTTCCCCACCGCCGACCCGATCAAGGCACGGCTGCGCCGGGCCATCCAGGTCGAGAGCTTCGGCTACCCCCTGATGGCCAAGCCCAGCGGGTTGGCCGACGCGGTCGCCGACTACCAGCAGCAGCACTACGGCTGGACGGTCGAACCCGACAGCGTGCACCTGGTCTCCGACGTCATGCATGGCATCTCCCTGGCCATCGAGTACTTCAGCCGGGCCGCCGACCTCGTGGTGATCCCCACCCCCGTGTACTCGCCGTTCTTCGAGGTGGTCGAGCTCACCGGCCGACCCCAGGTGCGCGTCCCCATGGTCTTCGACGACGGCCGCTGGACCCTCGACCTCGAGAGCATCGACGCCGCGCTGTCGGTTGGCGCCCGTACGGTCCTCCTGTGCAACCCCCACAACCCGCTCGGCCGGGTCTACACCCGGGAGGAGCTCACCGCACTGGCCGATGTCGTGCACCGCCACAGCGCCCGCGTGGTGTCCGACGAGATCCATGCCCCACTGGTCTTCGAGGGCCGCCACGTTCCCTACGCCAGCCTCGACGCGCGCACCCAGGCGCACACCATCACGGTGACCTCCGCGTCCAAGGCCTGGAACCTGCCCGGCCTCAAGTGCGCACAGGCCATCACGAGCAACTCGCGCGACACCGCGACGTGGCGGCGTATCCCGCTGTGGGCGACCGTCGGTGTGGCGACCATGGGCATCGAAGGCAACCTCGCGGCATACCGCGATGGAGGGGAGTGGCTCGAGCAGGTGAGGGGCAAGCTGGACGCGCAGCGCACGCTGGTGGCCGAGGCCGTCGCCGGTATGCCGGGTGTGCGGCACGTGCGAAACGAAGGCACCTACCTGGCCTGGCTCGACTGCACCGAGCTGGGCCTTCCCCTTGAGCCGGCCGACTGGTTCCTTCGCCATGCGAAGATCGCGCTGAGCCCCGGGCTGCCGTTCCACCCGCCCGGCCCGGGCTACGCGCGGCTCAACTTCGCGACGACCCGGCCGATCCTGGAGGAAGCCCTGGAGCGGATGGCGAAGGCGCTGGCCACCTTCAACGGTTCCACCTAGCACCCGCCCTGCACTGGACTGGGCCTCGCAGGTGCCTTTGACCGGGCGGTCCGTCGCGAGAGGGCCCGGGCATACCATCGGCCCCATGATCGAGCAGAAGCGCCTCCTCAAGACGGCAGTCCCGGGCCCCCGCTCTGAGGAGCTGGCGAAGCGCAAGTCCGCCGCAGTGAGCGCCGGGGTGGGCACGGGCCTGCCGGCCTACATCGAGCGGGCCGAGGGCGGCATCCTGGTCGACGCCGACGGCAACCAGCTCATCGACTTCGGGTCAGGCATCGCGGTCACCACCGTCGGGAACGGCAACCCGCGGGTGGTGGAGGCGGTCACCCGACAGATCCAGGACTTCACGCACACCTGCTTCATGGTGACCCCGTACGAGGAGTACGTCGCCGTGGCGGAGAAGCTCAACGAGCTGACCCCCGGCGCGCACGAGAAGCGGTCGGCGCTCTTCAACTCCGGCTCCGAGGCCGTCGAGAACGCCGTCAAGGTCGCCCGACACTTCACCGGCCGCCAGGCGGTTGTCGCGTTCGACCACGCCTACCACGGGCGCACCAACCTCACGATGGCCCTCACCGCCAAGTCGATGCCGTACAAGCACCGGTTCGGGCCGTTCGCGAACGAGGTCTACCGCGTGCAGATGGCCTACCCCTACCGGTGGCTCACCGGTCCCGAGCGCTGCGCCGACGAAGCCTTCGAGGCGTTCGTCTCTGACGTCCACGCCCAGGTGGGGGAGGACAACACTGCAGCCGTGCTGCTGGAGCCGATCCAGGGCGAGGGTGGATTCGTCGTGCCGGCGCCCGGCTTCGTGAAGAAGATGGCGGACTGGTGCCGGGAGCACGGCATCCTGTTCATCGCCGATGAGGTGCAGACCGGCTTCTGCCGCACGGGCGACTGGTTCGCGTCCGAGCACGAGGACGTCGCGCCCGACCTGGTCACCACGGCGAAGGGCATCGCCGGTGGCATGCCCCTGTCGGCGCTCACCGGGCGGGCCGACGTCATGGACGCCATCCACACCGGGGGCCTCGGGGGAACCTATGGCGGCAACCCGGTCGCGTGTGCGGCGGCCCTGGCATCGATCGAGACCATGGAGGCCGACAACCTGTGTGGCCGGGCGAGGGCGGTCGAGGCTCTGGTGGTGCCTCGGCTCGAGGCGCTGGCGGAGAAGTTCGGCGTCATCGGCGACATCCGCGGCCGGGGCGCGATGCTCGCGATCGAGCTGGTGAGCGACCTCGGGAAGAAGACGCCCGATGCCGACCTGGCCACCCGGGTCAACCGTGCCTGCCACGCCCAGGGCCTGGTGACGCTGACCTGCGGGACCTTCGGCAACGTGTTCCGGTTCCTCCCGCCGCTGTCGATCAGCGACGAGCTGCTGACCGAGGGGCTTGACATCCTCGAGGACGCCTTCGCCCAGTCCGTCTGAGCGCTCCGCGGCCGCGGTGCCCTGACGTCGTCTCGGCTTCTGGCCCGATAAAGAACCGCTCGCGCGCGCCCTAGACTCGACGCCGTGGCGGAGCTGCGGCGACAGGTGCACAACATCGGCCACCGCCGCGCCTGGGTCATCTGGGCGGTCTCCGTCGCCGTCTACGTCCTGGCGGTCTTCCACCGCACGTCGCTGGGGGTTGCCGGCCTGATCGCCGCCGAGCGCTTCCACATCAGCGCGGCGCAGCTGTCCACCTTCACGGTGGTGCAGCTGCTCGTCTACGCCGGCCTCCAGGTCCCGGTCGGCATTCTGCTCGACCGGTACGGGTCGAGACGGCTGCTCGTCACCGGCCTGCTGTTGATGACGGCAGGGCAGCTCTGGTTCGCTGTCGCGGGCACCTTCGCGGTGGGCATCTCCGCACGCATCCTCCTGGGCGCCGGCGACGCGATGATCTTCGCGAGCGTGCTGCGCCTCGTGGCCGTGTGGTTCCGCGTCCGGCAGGCTCCCATCGTCACCCAGCTCACCGGCATACTCGGGCAGGTCGGTGCCCTGCTGGCAGCCGCGCCGCTCTCGGCGGCCCTGCGCGGGTTCGGCTGGACCACTGCGTTCGCGACCGCAGCCTCGGTGGGTGTCGTCCTCTCGATCGCTCTGTTGGTGGTCGTCAAGGACTCGCCGTATGCCGGCACCGCGGTCGAGCGCATCAAGGTCCGGGCACTCGCGTCAACCCTGCGCTCTATCTGGGGCAACCCGGGCAACCGGCTCGGGCTGTACTCGCACTTCACCTCGCAGTTCGGCGCCAACGTGTTCACCCTGCTCTGGGGCTTCCCCTTCCTGGTCCGCGGCGAGGGCCTCTCGGAGGCAACCGCGTCCGTGCTGCTGATGCTCATGACCGGCTCGGCGATGGTGGCCGGGCCCCTGGTCGGCCGCCGGGTCGCGCGGCGGCCGATCCAGCGTTCGCTGCTCGTGCTGGCGATCGTCGTGGCGATTGCCGTGGTCTGGGCCACGGTGCTGCTGTGGCCCGGTCCGGCCCCCCTGTGGCTGCTGGTCGTGCTGGTGGTCGTGACGGCCGTCGGCGGCCCTGGGTCGATGGTCGGCTTCGACCTGGCCCGCAGCTTCAACCCGCCGACGCACCTGGGACGCGCGACCGGCGTGGTCAACATCGGCGGTTTCGTGGCCTCCTTGCTGACGATGGCCCTGGTCGGTGTGGTCCTCGACCGGCTGGCGCCCGGGGGGCCAGGCACCTACACGCTGGGCGACTTCCGTGCGGCGATGTCGGTGCAGTTCCTGTTCTGGGGGTTCGGGGCGCTGCAGATCTGGCGCTACCGCCGCCGGGCGCTGGCCCACCTGGCCCGCGAGCACCCGCAGGCGCTCGAGGCGCTGCGGCGTGGGGACGCGCTGCTGCCGGGCATCTCACGGGAGTTCGACGACTTCGGCCGTTGACGCCTGGAGCCGGGACGCGGCGGGTGCGCATGGGTGCGTGGTGCTCGGCGTGGTGCACGGCTTGGTGTACGGCGTGGTGCACGGCTTGGTCCAAGGCGTGGTCCAACCCACCCCGGCAGTTCATCCCTGGGCAGCGTGTCGATTTCCGGGACGCCAGTTGCCCCTGTTACAAAAGGAAGGACCGGGCCAAGTATGAGTTGGCCCGGTCAATGGTTCGTCAACGGCTCGTGCATGCGTTCGACCTGCTTCATCCAGAGCACATGGATCCCCGGGTCCCCGCCTCGGGCAGCCGCGCCGGTGAGGCCACGTCGAGGCCTGGGAGGCGGGGCGCCGTTGACCCGCCAGCCCGAGGGTATTCGTCCCCGGCGCACGGTGCCACTCGGGCGAGTGGACCTGGGGCTCTGCGAGGATGCCGCCCATGTCGCCCCGGCCGCTTCCCGCCCAGATGGACCTCACCGACCGCGTGGCGGTCGTCACCGGGGCGGGAAGCCCGACGGGCATCGGGTATGCCGCCGCCCGCCACCTCGGCACGCTCGGCGCACGGCTCGTCGTGGCGGCGACCAGCGCGCGGGCTCGCGACCGGGCGCGGGAGCTGGCCGAGTCTGGCGTCGTCGCCCTGGGCTTCGTCGGCGACCTGACCGACGAGGCCGCTGCGAGCGAGCTGGTCGAGCTGGCGGTGGGGTCGTTCGGACAGCTCGACGTCCTGGTGAACAGCGCCGGAATGGTCTCGACGACCGAGCCGGACTACCTGGCGGGAGACCTGCTCGCCACGACACCACAACGCTGGGGTGACTCACTGCGACGCAACCTGGACACGGCATACCTCGTCACCCGCGCGGCACTGCCGCACCTCCGCCGCTCAGGTGCCGGGAGGGTGGTGATGGTCGCGAGTGTGACCGGACCGGTCATGGCCATGCGCGGCGAGGTGGGGTATGCCGCAGCGAAGGCCGGCATGGCCGGGCTGGCCCGGGCTCTGGCCGTGGATGAGGCGGGGCACGGCATCACGGTGAACACTGTGGCGCCGGGCTGGATCGCCACCGGCTCGCAGACCGAGCAGGAGCGCGCCGAGGCCATGGTCGCGCCGGTCGGTAGGTCGGGGACGGCGGACGAGGTGGCCTCAGCGATCGGCTGGCTGGCCAGCCCGGGCGCCTCCTACGTCACCGGCCAGGTGATCGTCGTGGACGGCGGCAACAGCATCGCCGAGGAGCGCCTCCCCCCGCCGTGACCCTTTATCGGGTGACCCGAGAAAGGGTCGCTGACCCCCACGTGCGAACTCCGGTCAGGCGCACGTTTATCGGGTGACCCGATAAACGTGGCCGGCCCGTCTGCAGGAACGTCAGCGGGGCGGCATCCGGAGAGCGCCGTCGAGACGGATGACCTCACCGTTGAGCATGGGGTTGTCGACGATGTGAGAGACGAGGCTCGCGTATTCCGTGGGGTCGCCCAGGCGCGAAGGATGCGGCACCTGCGCCTCCAGGGCGTGGCGCATCTCCTCGGGCAGCCCGGCGAGCATCGGCGTCATGAACGTGCCAGGCGCGATCGTCACCACACGAATTCCCTTGTCCGCCAAGTCTCTTGCCGCGCTCAAGGTGAGGCCGACGACTCCGCCCTTGCTCGCGGCATACGCTGCCTGCCCGATCTGGCCGTCAAAGGCAGCGATCGACGCCGTCATCACCACCACACCGCGGTCGCCGTCGAGTGGCTCGTTGGCAGCCATCGCCTCCGCGACCAGGCGCACGACGTTGAACGTGCCGATCAGGTTGATCTCAACGACCTGCTTGAACGCCTCGAGCGCCAGCGGCCCGCGCTTCCCGAGAATGCGCCCCGGCGTGGCGATCCCGGCGCAGTTGACGGCGATGCGCACGTCACCGAGCTCTATGGCCGCGTCGACGGCTGCCTGGACCTGTGCTTCGTCCCGCACGTCCGCGGGGACGAACCGCACCCGCTCGCCCAGCCCGTCAGCCACCGCGGCTCCGCCCGAGCTCTCGAGGTCGATGACCACGACCTTGGCACCTGCGTCATGCAGCCGGTGGACGGTCGCCTCGCCGAGCCCGGAGCCGCCCCCGGTCACGACAGCGACACTGGATTGGTTGATCTGCAACGGGATTCGCCTCTCTACTGGTCAGCCACGGAGCAGCTGGCGGCTGATGACGAGCCGCTGGATCTGGTTGGTGCCCTCGAAGATCTGCGTCACCTTGGCCTCCCGGAGGTAGCGCTCAGCCGGGAAGTCCTGGGTGTAGCCGGCGCCCCCCAGCACCTGGACGGCGTCGATGGTCACCCGCATCGCGTTGTCGGTGCACACCAGCTTGGCGACCGCCGCCTCCTTGGAGTACGGCCGCCCGGCGTCCTTCAGCCTGGCGGCGTGCAGGTATGAGGCGCGCGAGCTGGTCACGGCCGCCTCCATGTCGGCCAGCATGAACGCGAGCCCCTGGTTGTCGGCGATCGGACGTCCGAACTGCCGGCGCTCCTTGGCATACCGCGTCGCCAGGTCGAGCGCAGCCTGAGCCAATCCCGTTGCGGCAGCAGCAATTCCGAGTCGGCCGGCGTCCAGGGCCGACAGCGCCATCGCCATGCCCTGCCCCTCGCTGCCGATCCTGCGGTCGGCGGCCACGAGCACGCCGTCGAACATCACCTCGCGGACCGTGTCGCAGTGCAGGCCCATCTTCTTCTCGGGCAGTCCGAAGGTCAGCCCCCCGGCATCCGCCGGCACCACGAAGCAGGACAGCCCCCGACGGCCTTCGTCGGACGTACGCACGAAAGTGGTGTAGAAGTCCGCATGCCCCGCGTGGGAGATCCAGGCCTTGCGGCCCTTGATGCTGTATGCCGTGCCGTCACCCGTGCGGGTGGCCCGCGTCGTCATCGACGCGACATCGGATCCGGACAGCGGCTCGGACAGGCAGTAGGCGCCGAGCTGCTCGCCTCCGAGCATCGCGGGCAGGAGCGCCTCCTTCTGGGCGTCGGACCCGAAGTGGACCACTGGGAAGCAGGTCAGCGAGTGCACCGAGACACCGACGGCGACGCTCATCCAGGCGCTCGCGATCTCCTCCACCACCTGCAGGTAGACCTCATAGGGCTGCCCGCCGCCACCGAACTCCTCCGGGTAGGGCAGCGACAGCAGGCCGGCGCGCCCCAGCGTCCGGAACGCGGCTCGAGGCAGGGCCGGCTCCCTGGAGGCCAGCGCCTCGGCCTCGTCGACCTTGGGCCGAAGCTCCTTGTCACAGATCTCGCGGGTGAGGTCGATGAGGTCGTGGCCTTCTTCGGTGGGCATCAGCCTCGTCGCTGGCATGCGGCAAGGGTAGTAGTAGGACGTCCATGCATTTTCCGCGGCTGGGCCCGAGCGCCCCGGACCCGGTCGCGCTCACGCCGGGTAGGCCGAGATCTCCGTCGCCTTGACGGCCGCCCAGACCCGGTCGCCCGGCTGGAGTCGCAGCGCGGCCACCGCCTGCGCGGTCACCTCGGCGGTCAGGTCGAGGGCGCCGTGCAGCCGCACCCGGGCGGACTGGCCGCCGAGCTCCACCGCGACCACGGTGAGCTCCCAGGTGTTGCGCGGCGAGCCGTCCGGTCGGCCGCGGAACAGGGACACCGCACTCGGTGCGAAGGCCACCCACGACGCCCCGGAGTGCTCGTGACCTGCGGTGACGATCTCGCCGCCCGCTGTCTGGACGGTCTGTGGTCCGCTGGCGTTGCCGGCATACAGGTTCAGGCCGACCACCCGGGCGACGTACGCGCTGCGTGGCCGCGCGACCACCTCGAGCGGTGCCCCGGACTGGACCACCTGCCCGTCCTCGATGAACACCAGGTGGTTGCCCAGGGTGAGCGCGTCGAGGGGGTCGTGGCTCACCAGGACGGTCACCCCCTCGAACTCGCGCAGGCGCGCGGCCAGCGCAGCCCTGGTCAGCCCGCGGGTGTGCGGGTCGAGGGCGGAGAGCGGCTCATCGAGCAGGAGCAGGGCGGGGTCGGTCGCCAGTGCCCGCGCGAGGGCCACCCGCTGGGCCTGGCCGGACGACAGCTCGGCGGGCCGCCGCCCGGCCAGGTCCGCCAGCCCGACGAGGTCGAGCTCGTGCCGCGCACGGCCGCGGGCCGCGCCCCTGTGCTCGCCGCGGCTTCGCGGCCCAAATGCCACGTTGTCCAGGGCGGAGAGGTGCGGGAAGAGCAGGGGGTCGGCGGACATCAGTCCGGTATGCCGTGCATGCGGCGGCAGGTGCCACGAGCCCCGGGCCCAGGCGTGCCCGCCGACGCGGATGTGACCGCCAGCCAGCGGCACCAGCCCGGCAAGGGCGTGCAGGAGGGTGGTCTTGCCGGCACCGTTCGGGCCGAGGACTGCGACCACCTCGCCCGCTTCGCTGGCATCGAGCCGAACATCCAGCTCCAGCGCTTGCCAGGTGACTCGGACGTGCGCCTCCAGCGGGACGGGGCTGATCGGCTTCGAGGTGCCGGCTGGGCGGCCGGCCGGCACCACCGGGCTGGTTCGGCTCAGCGCGCCCACCGCCCGCGCAGCGCACCGAGCACCACCACGCACACGAGCAGCATCGCCACGCTGAGCGCGACAGCCGCCTCGGGACTCTGCTCGAGCGCCGTGTAGACCGCGAGCGGTGCTGTCTGGGTGCGGCCGGGGAAGTTGCCGGCGAAGGTGATCGTCGCTCCGAACTCACCGAGAGCCCGGGCCCACGCCAAGGCAGCCCCGGCAGCGACTCCCGGAGCCGCCATGGGCACCGCCACCCGGGTGAACGCGCGCCATGGCGAGGCGCCCAGCGTCGCGGCGATGTCGTCGAAGCGCCGGTCGACCGACCGCATCGCGCCCTCAACGGCGACGACGTAGAACGGCATGGCCACGAAGGTCTCGGCCAGGACCACGGCCACTGGCGTGAAGGGGACGGTGATCCCGAAGACGGTGTCGAGGGGCCGCCCGACGACGCCGTTGCGCCCGTACGCCATCAGCAGGGCAACCCCTCCGACCACCGGCGGCAGCACGAGGGGCACGGTGACGACGGCGCGGATCCACGCGGCAGCAGGGTGGGTGGCCCGGGACAAGAGCCATGCCAACGGCGTGCCGACGACGATGGAAATGGCCGTGGTCGTCAGCGTGGTCAGCGCCGAGAGGCGCACCGCCGGGACCACGGACGGCTGGGACAGGTGGGCCGGCAGGGCCGCCCAGTCGGTGCGAGCGAGCAGCGCGCCAAGAGGCACGACGATGACGGCGAGGGCGACAGCGGCCGGGATCCCGAGTCGTAGCCCAGCAGGCGGATGCCGCATGCCTCGGCTCAGGGGGCTCATGGGGACAGGAAGCCGTGGCGGCCGAGTGCCGCGCGGCCGGTCGCCCCCACGACGTAGTCGGCGAAGCCCCTGGCCGCCGCGCTGTCGCTGAGCTGGATCAGCGGGTAGGTGAGCACCTGCTGACCCGGCCCGGAGACGGGGACGCCGTGGACAGCATCGCCCGCAGACACCACGTCCGAGTGGTAGACGACGGCGGCATCGACCTCGCCCAGACGGACCTTGGCCAACGTCGCCTTGACGTCGACCTCGCGGGAGACGACGTGGGGCACGATCCTCGTGGCTGAGAACAGGGCGTCGGCCGCCTTCCCGCACGGCGCGGAGGCCACGCAGAGGACGACGGCGACATCGCTGCGTGCAAGATCCTGGAGGCCTGCGACTCGGCCCGGGTTGGCGGGCGGAGTCGCCACCTCGAGGGTGTTGCGGGCGATCACCCTGGACCGGGCGGGGTCGCGGTCCTTCGCTGGCAGCTGTGCGACGGCCGTCGTGCCGGCGAACGCCACGAGGTCGGCCGGTGCACCCTGGGCGACCTGCTGGGCGAGCGTCGTGCTGGAGCCGAAGCTGGTCCTGACCGTCACACCCGGGTGGGCCCGCTCGTAGGCCCGGGCGAGCTCGGTGAGCGGCTCGGTCAGCGAGGCCGCGGCAAGCACGGTGACGGTGCCTGTCGGTGCACCGGAGGTCGCCGTGCTGGCCGCCTGCCCGGCGGGTGCGCCGCACCCGCTCGCGCCGACGGCGACGGCCACCAGCACGGCGGCCGTCACCGCTGCGGACTTCACCCCCGCGGACTTCCCCCGTGCTGACTTCCCCCGTGCGGACTTCCCCGCTGACGACTTTCCCCGTGCCGCGGTGAACCTGGCCACCCTGCCCGGCACCCGGCATACCAGCTTCATTTGGGGATCCCGATCGTGACGTGCGTGGACTTGATGCTGGCCACTGCCACGGAGCCCACCTCGAGGCCGAGGTCATCGACCGCCTCGCGCGACATGAGCGAGACGATCCGGAAAGGGCCGGCCTGGAGCTCGACCTGCGCCATCACGGTGTCCTTGAGCACTCGGGTGACGATCCCGCGCATGCGGTTGCGTGCGGACTCGTCCGCGACGAGCCCGACCGGCGCGGGGTGGGCCAGATCCTGGGCGACGGCCGCCAGGTCCGCACCCTGAACGACCTGCCGTCCGGCGTCGTCGCGGGCCGCGGGAAGGCGCCCGGATTCGACCATGCGGCGGACGGTGTCGTCGGAGACGCCGAGCAGCTCAGCGGCCTCAGATATGCGCAAGTGCGGCACAGAGGGCAGCATACCTCCGCACCTGCGGACCTTAAGGCAGGGCCCACCCACCCCACAGGCTCGACTTGACCAAGGCGCGTCTCTCCGAGCTGGCGGGGCGACCTCGTCCACCGAGGCGTCCTGAGGGCGGACCTGCTCAGTGGAGAACCTGCGACAGGAGACGCTCGGCGTACACCTCGGCGAGGACGGCGAGGAAGAAGCCCATGCCGGGGACCGCCAGCGCCGTGACCGCGTGGCCGATCGTCTCGGAGCGGCCCGGGGACGCGGGCGCGTCACGAACCGCGGCAAAGGTGCGCAGGAGGCCCTGCAGTCGCTCGGACTCCGTCGGCGTGAGGTCCCCGATCCGAGGGCCGAAGTCATCGATCCGACGCTGGAGGCGCTCGAGAGTGTCTTCCTTGTGGCGGCGCACGATGGTTCGGACGCTCGACCGGACGCCGATGTCGGAGACAATCGTCGCGAGGTAGCCGGAGAGTGTCATCGCTGCGACGAGCACGATCAGAAAGGTCGTCGTGCCGGGAGCGGCGAGCACCATGACCAGCACCATGAAGATGGTCACGGTCACGCCGGAGACGACAGCCATGTCACCCCACCCGCCCAGCGCCCGGCGGATGACTGGTGTGTCCGCCGGGCTCTGCCACGACAACCGGTGGGGGTATCGCGACTCCAGGCGGAGGCACAGGGCGGTGAAGAAGAGCGCGAAGAAGATCTCACAGAACTCGTAGAGCAGGGCCACCGGCATCGCGGCGCTGCCGACATGGATGCTCGCCGGCCCATGCGGGTCGGCGATCGTGGCCACGGCGAGGATGAGGAGGACCATGACGACAGCGACTGGGGCATTGACGCGCATACGGAACCAGCGCCGCGTGTAGCTGACGACCCTCCGGACATCTGCTTCGCGCTCGAGAGCCCCGATCACGGCGGTCAAGTCGTCAATGGGGGCGTTCGCTCCTTGGCGACGGAGGAAGTAGACGTCACCCGCTGCGAGGAGGACTGCGATGATCGCCCATCTCCAGAGCGGGGCGTCGGCCCAGGCTCCGGCGAGTGTCGTGACTGTGACGGGGACGAGAAGCCGCAGCCCCATGGAGAATGCTCCGGCGCGAACCAGCTGCAGGACGGTGAGCTTCTCGGACGGGTGACGAACGACGAGCGCGACCAGCCGGGGGACGAGGTAGGGCAGGGTCGTGAGGCTGTCACGCAGCTCAGAGAGCCCCGCCTCGGTCCCCTTGTTGTGGGGGTGCATGGACGAGTCGGGGCCGCGTCTCGTCTCGGTTCGGATCGCCATGACTGCCACCCCTCGCCCCAGCCCGCACCGGGACTCTTGAACGGCGAGATTCTGGAACGGCGAGATTCTGGAACGGCGAAGGGCCCGCGGTGCAGGGCCATATGTCCCCGGTTTCGAGTTCTCACCTGCCGGGCGGCCTGGCCGGTCCCGCCTGACTCGTGGTCATGCGATGAGGCGTCTGAGCTCGATGCCGACAGCCAGTCAGTCGGTGCGAGCCTGCCAGTCCTCCGAAACCGGCTCGAGGCCCGGCCGCTTCGCCACCACCCGGTCGCCCGAGGACTGGCCGCGCAGGCGCCGCTGGACCCACGGGCCGAGGTGCTCTCGTGCCCACTGGGCGTTGGCGGCGGCCGCCTCTCGCCGCGAGGCACGGACCCCCGGCGGCAGCGGGGTGCGCCAGCCGTCCTCCACCGGCTCGTGGCCGAGGGCTGCAAGTGCCGCCAGCGCCACCCGCCGGTGCCCCTCCGAGGTCATGTGGATGCGGTCCTCGGCCCACATCCGCCAGTCGCGCAGCGCCCGCAGACCCCACTGGTCGACGATGAACGCCCCGTGCCGACCCGCGATCGAGAACAGGTTGGCCGCGTGCACCGCCGCCCGGCCCCGCGTCGCCTTGACCAGGGGCGCATCGGCGGGGTCCACCGGCGTGGCGAGCAGCACGTCCGCCCCGACCCCCCGGATCCGCACCACGGCGTCCTCGATGCGTCGCGCGATCGAGTCCAGGCTCACCCGGGGCCGCAGGATGTCGTTGCCCCCGCCCACCATCGAGACGAGGTCCGGCTTCAGCTCGAGCGCGGCGTCGAGCTGGGGCCCGACGATGTCCGCGAGCAGCCGGCCGCGCACCGCCAGGTTGGCGTACGCGAACTCGCCCCCAGCGATCCCGGCAAGGTGCGTCGCCAGCCGATCCGCCCAGCCCACATACGAACCCGGACGGAACGGGTGGGCATCGGACATGCCCTCAGTGAACGAGTCCCCGATCGCGACATAGCGGTGCCAGACCTTGCCAGCCGGTGGAAGGGGCGTCACGGGAGCCTCCAGTCGACTGGCTCGGCACCCTGGCGCACGAGCAGCTCGTTGGCGCGGCTGAACGGCCGCGAGCCGAAGAAGCCCGCGTGCGCGGACAGAGGCGAGGGATGCGGTGACTCCACGAGGGGTATGCCGGGGAGCCGGCTCTTCAGGTCCCTCGCGTCCCTGCCCCACAGGATCGCCACCAGCGGGCCGCCCCGGGATGCCAACGCGTCGATCGCCGCGGCGGTCACCTCCTCCCAGCCCTTGCCCCGATGGCTGCCGGACGCCGAGGGGCGGACCGTGAGCACGCGGTTGAGCAGGAGCACGCCGCGGTCGGCCCAGGGGCTGAGGTCGCCGGTGGTCGGACAGGCGCAGCCGAGGTCGTCCTGGAGCTCCCGGTAGATGTTGGCCAGGCTGCGCGGGATGGGGGCGACGTCGGGCGCGACCGAGAACGACAGCCCCATGGCGTGCCCGGGCGTGGGGTACGGGTCCTGGCCGACGATGAGCACCCGCACCGCGTCGAGCGGCTGCTCGAACGCCCGCAGGATGTGCTTCCCGGCCGGGAGGTAGCCCCGCCCCGAGGCGACCTCTCCACGCAGGAACTCGCCGAGCGCGGCGACCCGCGGGGCCACCGGCTCGAGCGCAGGTGCCCACGTCGGGTGGACCAGCTCCACGAGCGGGCGGGCGGACGGCATACGGGCCAAGGTAGCCGTCAACAGGAGGCACCCGGCTGTCGGGGTGGCGCCATCTGCCGCTCGGTGCGATTCGTGCACCGGAACGCACTCCGGGGACCTCTGGCCCTGCTGCAGGTGAACCTGCGGCCGGAGCCTGAGGGCAAGGTCAGGGGGCCCGGAGCAAAGGGCCGCTCTGGCGCCGACGGCGTCATTCGGGACGGCGCCGGAGGTAGTCGACGGGTCTCGAGAGGGCGATGCGCATGACAGCTATGTTGATGACCGGCTTCCCGGGGTTCCTCGGATCTGCCCTGCTGCCGCGCCTGCTGGCTCGCCGCGACAAGCTGCGCGTCCTGTGCCTGGTGCAGCCCAAGCAGGCCGCGACGGCGCAGCAGCGGCTCGAGGCGATCCAGTCGGCCCATCCGCACACCCGTCGTCGGATTGGGCTGGTGGAGGGCGACATCACCGCTGCCGGTCTCGGCGTCGACCCGGCGGCGCGACGCCGCCTCGGGGCCGTGGACGAGGTGTGGCACCTGGCCGCTGTCTATGACCTCGCCGTGCCGCACCGGGTGGCCACCCGGGTCAACGTCGGGGGCACCGCGCGGGTGCTGGAGTTCTGCGAGTCGCGCCGACACTTCAACAGGCTCAACTACGTCAGCACCTGCTATGTCAGCGGGCGGTACCGCGGCGAGTTCAGCGAGGACGGCCTGGACGAGGGGCAGCCGTTCCGCAACCACTACGAGTCCACGAAGTTCGAGGCCGAGCTGCTGGTGCGCCAGGCGATGGCCTCCGGGCTGCCGGCGACCATCTACCGACCCGGGATCGTCGTCGGCGACTCGCACACCGGCGAGACCCAGAAGTACGACGGCCCCTACTTCCTGGCGACCTTCCTGAGGCGACAGCTGCCGGTGGCGGTCGTTCCGGCCGTGGGGGCGCTGGACCGGGTGCGGGTCTCCGTCGTGCCCCGCGACTTCGTGGTCGAGGCGATGGACCAGCTCTCCGTGCTCGAGGGCGCTGCCGGGCGCACCTTCGCCCTCACCGACCCGCACCCACCGACGGTGCGGGAGCTGGTCGACACCTTCGCCAGCCACCTCGGCAAGCGGGTGATCTGGCTGCCTCTGCCACTGCAGGTCACCCGCCTGGCGATTGACCGGGTGCCCTTCATGGAGCAGCTGCTCGGCCTGCCGGCCGAGGCGCTGGACTACTTCGCCTCCCCGACCACCTACTCCACGGCCAACACCGTCGCGGCCCTTGCGGGGACCGGACTTCAGTGCCCGTCGTTCGAGAGCTACGCCGGCAAACTGCTGGACTTCATGGTCCGGCACCCGGAGATCGGCTCGGCGCCGATGGTCTGACACCGCAGCCAGCGACGTGGCACCAGGAACCGCGATCCCGAGCCGGAGTAACAGAGTTGGGATTCAGGAAGCAGCGAAAAGATGCACGGAACAGAAGCAGGAACCACGAGTGATGACCAGAAAGGAGTCGAGATGCCAGGAACCAGTCCCA
>DASSJT010000116.1:0-10863 GCA_035691065.1 Dermatophilaceae bacterium | reverse complement strand
ACGTCGTTCACTCGCCATCTTGGCTGCAACACTGATCGCGCTTCTGGGCGTGGTCTCTGTGCTCCTCTACGCCAATCGCGCCGACGCGCGAGCGGTCGCAGGGCAGCAGCCCAAGACCGTTTTCGTCACGACAGCCCTCCTGCCTTCCGGGACGACGTTGAAGGATGCCGTTCGCACTGGTCTGCTCAAGCAGACCACGGTTGCGGCAAAGGGGCTCCCGGTCGGGGCGCTCACCGCGGTCACCGACGAGAACTCCCGACTTGTCGCCGTCAGCGACATCCCACCAGGTGAGTACGTCCAGGAGTCACGCTTCGGCACTGCGCCGATTGGACGTAAGGCCATCGAAGTGCCAGGGGGAATGGTGGCTGTCTCCGTCCAGTTGTCCGACCCAGCCCGCGTTGGCACATTCGTTACGCCGGGCACCCACCTGGTCGTCTTCGACAGCTTCAAGATCAAGGCGCTGGGCGACACTGGCAGGGCGAAGCAGATCAACCAGAACGACGTGAAGGGCACCTCGATCCTGTTGCCCGACGTCTTGGTCATCGCCATGGGCCAGACCGCTTTGAACCCTGGATCCAGCCCTACTGCTAACGGGAACGGCCAGAACGCCCAGCAGCAGGGGACACCCAGCTTCCTCGTGACCGTCGCCGTGTCACCACAGGATGCAGCCAGGCTGGTTCATGGGATCAACACGGGCACGCTGTATGCCGGCCTGCGCGGGTCTGACGTCAAGACGGACGGGGTGACGCTCGTCGACGACCTCAACCTGTTCAAGTTCAACCTCTCGGATGTGGGTCGATGACGATTCTGTGGGACGCCGATCCCACAGCGGTCGAGCGCTATCGCTTGGCCCTGGGGGGAGACATCCAGCTGCTCGAGAGCCCGGCGATGGTAGGTCGGGCGCTGCAGGAGAACCGGTCACTCGACCTCGTCGTCATCGGCCCTGACGTGCCGCTGGACCTGGCCTGTGACCTCGCCGAGAGCGTGCGCCTGGATCGGCCCGAGCTCGGCGTCGTCCTGATCCGCCACCGCCTCGAGGTGACCTCGCTCTCGCAGGCCCTGCGAAGCGGTGTCCGCGAGGTGGTGGCAGCCGACGACATGACCACTCTGGCCGACTCGGTGCGTCGCAGCCGCGAGCTGACCGCACGCATGGCAGGCCACGTCGGCGCGGGTGGCGGCCCGGAGGGAAAGATCGTCACCGTCTTCTCGGCCAAGGGCGGCGTCGGCAAGACGACGTTCGCCACCAACCTGGGCGCTCACATGGCCATGACGAATCTTCGAGTGCTCCTGGTCGACCTCGACCTTGCGTTCGGCGATGTTGGGATCAGCCTCCAGCTGCTGCCGAAGACGACGATGATGGATGTCGTGGCGATGAGTGGACACCTTGACGAGCAGGGCCTGAGGTCGCTCATCACCCGACACCACATCAGTGGGCTCGACACGATCTGCGCGCCCACCGAGCCCAGCGACGCTGACCGCATCCCCGGGCACTCGATCACGGAGGTTCTTCGGGTCGCCCGTCGGTTCTATGACGTGATCCTCGTCGACACGCCGCCCGCCTTCACCGAGCAGGTCTTGGCCGCCTTCGACGTCAGCGACCTCATGGTCCTGATCGCCACGCTGGACATTCCGGCGGTCAAGAACCTGCGCCTGACCATGGAGACCCTGGACCTCCTGGGCACTCCAGCAGAACGCCGCTTGGTCGTGCTGAACCGGTCTGACTCGAAGGTCGGGCTCCGCGCCGAGGACGTCGTCGCCGCCATCAAGCAGGAGATCACCTCGACCGTCCCGAGCAGCGCCGACGTGCCGGCGTCGGTCAACCGGGGTGTCCCCATCGTGATCGAGGAGCCCCGGCACCCGGTCACCGTCGCGCTTCGCCACCTGGCCGATGACTACATCCGGCCGCTGGTGGAGCACGACCATTCGAACGACGACGACGGCCGCCGCCGCGGTCTGGGACTCTTGAGGGGGCGGCGATGAGCCTTGCCGACCGACTGGACAGCCTGCGCCAGGCCCAGCAGCCTGTGCTGACCCAGGCGGCTCCCACCGCACCTCGCCAAAACGCTCGCCAGGCGGCACGTGACCCCTACGCCGGCGTCAAGGCCAGCGTCCACCAGGCGCTCCTCGAGTCGCTGGGTCCGAAGCTGTACGACCCGCACCTGGAGGAGTCCGAGCTCGCGACGCGCGTCCGGCATACCCTCCAAGAGGTCATCGACGGCGAGCAGACCCCGCTGTCTCACGCCGACCGCACCCGCATCGCGCAGGAGGTCGCCGACGAGATCCTGGGGCATGGGCCGCTCGAGCCCCTGCTCCGCGACGCCGAGGTCACCGAGATCATGGTCAACGGGCCGTCGCAGATCTACATCGAGCGGGCCGGCAAGATCTACCCGGTCGATGCGCGCTTCACGAGCGACCAGCACCTGCGCCGCACCATCGACAAGATCGTCGGACGTGTGGGCCGGCGCATCGACGAGGCCAGCCCGATGGTCGACGCGCGCCTTCCCGACGGCTCCCGGGTCAACGCCGTGATCTCGCCGATCGCGCTGGACGGCTCGCTGCTGACGATCCGGAAGTTCTCAGCAGACCCGTTCACCGACCGCGACCTCATCGCCTTCGGAACCATGAACCAGGCCGTGCGTGATTTCCTCTGGGCGTGCGTTCAGGGCCGGCGCAACATCGTCATCTCGGGCGGAACCGGCTCCGGCAAGACCACCACCCTGAACGTCATCAGCTCCTTCCTGCCGTCGGACGAGCGCATCGTGACCATCGAGGATGCCGCCGAGCTCCAGCTCAACCAGGAGCACGTCCTGCGCCTAGAGGCGCGCCCCTCCAACATCGAGGGCCGAGGCGAGATCGCCATCCGCGACCTGGTCAAGAACGCTCTCCGCATGCGCCCCGACCGCATCGTCGTCGGCGAGGTCCGCGACGGTGCTGCCCTCGACATGCTCCAGGCGATGAACACCGGCCACGACGGCTCGATCACGACGATCCACGCCAACAGCCCCCGGGACAGTCTCTCCCGCCTGGAGACCATGGTGCTGATGGCCGGCGTCGACCTGCCGGTCCGGGCGATCCGCGAGCAGGTGGCCGGCGCTGTCGACCTGATCATCCAGCAGGCGCGCCTCAAGGACGGCTCCCGCCGCATCGTGGCGATCACCGAGGTCGCGGGCATGGAGACCGACGTGATCACCCTGCAGGACCTGTTCACGTTCGACTACAGCGCTGGACGCGACGAGCGAGGACGCTTCCGCGGCCACCTGGTCAGCACCGGCCTGCGTCCGAAGTTCACCCAGGACCTCGCCGACCACGGCATCGAGCTGCCCATGTCGCTCTTCATCCGGGGGCTGTGACCGTGATGTCTCGCAAGGCGGGCATCTGGCTTGCGCTGCTCGCGGCCGCCGGTGTCCTCGGGGCTGGGTCGGCAGCCAGTGCGGCCACCACGACACCCAACCCCGTGACGACCAGCTCCGTCGCAACGTTGCCCACCGGTGCCACGACCACCACGACCCCCACGGTCAACCTGCGTCCGGCGTCGCTGAGCGGCATCGAGGCGGCTGACCGCTCGGTCAGCGGGGTCCTGACCGTACGGGCGGGGAAGTCCTCGGCCAAGGTGGACACCTCGACTTTGCGCGTCGAGGTCGACGGCAGGTCGTACAAGGCCCAGGTGCAGCCGCCCGCGGAGCGGCAGCGCAGCACCATGCTGGTGATCGACACAAGTGGCTCGATGGGTGAGGAGGGCATGACGATCGTGCGCACGGCCGTGGGCGACTTCCTGCGCACCGCTCCCGCGGACGTCAAGGTCGGCACCGTGTCGTTCGCCAACACCGCCGGCGTGGACATAGCTCCGACGAGCAACCGTCGTGCGGTCCAGAAGTCGGTCAACGCCCTGGTGTCCGACGGTGAGACCGCTCTCGATGATGCAGTGATCGCGGCCGTGAAGGGTCTGGGCAAGACTGGCGACCGAAGCCTCATCCTGCTGACCGACGGCAAGGACACAGCCAGCAAGGCCAAGGAGTCGACCGCCACCCGCATGCTGAAGTCAGCCGGCGTGCACGCGGAGATCATCGGCTTCAACACCAACGACACCGACAACGCGGCACTGAGGCGGTATGCCGCAGCCGGCGGCGGGACCGTCGCTGCCGCAACCGATGGGGACGCCGTCTCCAAGGCGTTCCAGGCGGCGGCCAAAGCCCTTGACTCACAGGTTGCCTGGACGATCAAGACGACGTCGCGGCTCACCGGGACCCACACGTTCGTGGTCACCGGGACGGCCAACGGACTCCCGTTCCGCGCAGAGTCCAAGGTCGACCTCGGGTCGGTCCCTGGCGGGTCCACGCCCGAGCCCACCTCCACGGCGGTCGGGCCGACGGCTGGCGGCACCGGGTCGGGTTCCAAGGGACTCGAGCTGGTCATCGGGCTGATCGCGGTCTTCGTCGGCCTGCTCGGCCTCGTTGCCGGACTGCTGGCACCCTACTTCCGCTCCCAGCGCAGCCAGCGGGTCGAGGCGATCGAGCAGTACATCGGGCCCGGGATCCACCGGCGGTCGGTGGAGACGGCCGCCGTGCGGCCCAGCGCGATCGTCACCGGGCTCGTGAACCTCGGCGATCGAGTGATGGAGGGCCGCGAGTCGACGACCAAGACCATGGCTCTGCTCGAGCGCGCCGACCTGCCCTGGCGTGCGGGGGAATGGCTCGTGCTCCGCCTGGTGGCCGTGATCGTGGGACCAGTGCTCGGCTACTTCCTGCTCGGCGGCCCGGCACGTGTGATCGGAGTGATCATCGGGTTGGTCATCGGAGTGTTCGCGCCGGCGCTGATCCTCCGGTTCCTGGCCCGCCGCCGCGCGGGCAAGTTCGAGTCCCAGCTGCCCGACACGCTGCTCCTGGTGGCGACGAGCCTCTCGACGGGCTTCAGCCTCCAGCAGGGTCTGGACGCCGTCGCCAAGGACGCCCCCGAGCCGACGGCGAAAGAGCTGTCACGGGCCCTGGCCGAGGCGCGCATCGGTGCCGATGTTGCCGACGCCCTGGAGCGGGTCGCCGCGCGGATGAGCAGCCTGAACATGGAGTGGGCCTCGATGGCGATCCGGATCCAGCGCCAGGTGGGTGGCAACCTCGCGGAGACGCTGCGGACCACAGCCGCCACGCTGCGGGAGCGCGAAGCGCTGCGCCGACAGGTCAGGGCGCTCTCCGCCGAGGGCCGGCTGTCGGCCTACATCCTGATCGCGCTGCCGATCTTCCTGTTCCTGTACCTCCTGAAGGTCAACTACGGGTACGTCCGGCTGCTCTGGACCACGCCGCTCGGCTGGTTCATGACGATCGGCGGCCTTGTTTTCATGGCCATCGGCATCGTCTGGATGCGCCGCGTCGTCAAGGTGGAGGTGTAGACATGGGACCTCAGTTTCTTCTGTACGTGGGACTGGGCGCGATCGCTGTCGCGATCATGACGATCGTCCTGAGCCTCGCCATGGGCTCCAACCAGCCCACGGGTGTCGCCCGATCCCTGGCGCTCATCGAGCAGTCGGTGCACTCCAGGGAGGTGGCTCGGCAGGACCTGCCGGCCATGGACCGGCTCATCATCCCGCTCTTCGAACGCACGCGGGCGCTCGCAGCCCGACTATCCCCCAGGGGCACACAGGAGCGCCTCGCGAGATTGCTCGACCGAGCGGGCAACCCGGGCACGTGGACGCCCGAACGGGTGATGGGCGCCAAGGGGAGTGGTCTCATCGTCGGCGCCGTTGTGGGCCTCCTGCTCGGCGGCCTCGCGGCGCGCGGAATCCTCTATGCCATCGTGGGCGGCGTCGCCCTCTTTTTTCTCCCCGACCTGCTGGCCTACAACGCGGGCCTCAAGCGCCAGCAGGAGATGCGCAAGGGGATGTCGGATGCCCTCGACATGCTGACCGTCTGTGTCGAGGCGGGTCAGGGCTTCGACGGCGCGCTGCTCCAGGTGGCGCGCTCGGTGACCGGCCCCATCGCGGGGGAGTTCGCCCGGGTGCTCTCCGAGATCCAGATCGGCAAGTCCCGGGGTGACGCGTTCGCTTCGCTTGGCGATCGCACCACAGCGCCCGAGGTGAAGAACTTCGTCAGCGCCCTCGTGCAGGCTGACCGCCTGGGTCTTCCGATCGCCAACGTCCTGCGCGAGCAGTCCAAGGAGATGCGGGTTGTCCGCCGGCAGCGCGCCGAGGAGAAGGCCCAGAAGGTGCCGGTCAAGATCATCTTCCCGATGCTGCTCTGCATCTTCCCGGCAATGTTCATCGTTATCATCGGCCCGGGTGCGATCCGGATGATCGAGACCTTCAGCAAGCTCTAAGAGATGGCAAACCGAGTGGCCCGGGAGGCTCCAATCGCCGACAACGGCGGCAAGCGCAGCAGGCGCAGCAAGCGCGACCAGAGGATGCTCGCCCTGACGGCCGTGCTGTTCGCCCTGATTCTCCTCGTCGAGCTCATCGTGCTGCTGGTCCGCCGCTAAAGGCGGCAGCGTCGGGCCGAAGAGCCGGCCCTCCGGCATACCGCAGGCCAGTCCAGCAGCCTCAGCTGCGCTCGGCCACCTGCTCGGTGCGCACCAGCCCCAGCCGCACCGCGGCCATCACGGCCCCGGCCCGGTTGTGGACGCCGAGCTTGTCGTAGACCTTCGACACATGCGTCTTGACCGTCGACTCGCTCATGTAGAGCGACTTCGCCACCGAGGCGATCGAGTCGCCGGCGGCGAGGCGCTGGAGCACCTCGTGCTCGCGCACGGTCAGGTTCGGCCGGGTGCTGGTGTCACGGCGCCGCAGGGCGTCGGCCAGCCCTTCTGCGGAGAACGCCGTGGGCGACTGGAAGGCCCGGTGCACCGCCTTCAGCACCTCGTCGGCATGCGCGCTCTTGGGCACCAGCGCCGAGGCCCCGGCGTCCAGCGCCTCCAGCAGCGTCTCGTCGTCGCCGTGCATGGTGAGCACCACGATGCCCATGCGGTTGGAGGCGCCGCGCACCGCACGCACGAGGTTGAGGCCGTTGCCGTCGGGCAGCGAGACGTCGACGATCAGCACGTGGGCCGGCACGTCGGCGAGCAGGGTCCGGGCCTCGGTGAGCGAGCCCGCCTGTCCGACGACGTTGAGCTCCGGATCGGTCTCGACCATGCGGGCGATGGCCTCGCGGACCAGGGTGTGGTCGTCGACAAGGATGACGTTGATGGTCATGCGCGGCTCACCATTCTGTGTTCGCCGACCTGGATCGGCAGGTCGTCGGTCATGTGCACTCGTGCGTGGAACCTGGTGCCCCGCCCAGCCGGGTGGGGCTGGATGAGGAGCTCGCCGCCGTGCTGGATGAGCGGGTGGTCGGCGAAGTCGAGCTGTCGGAGGCTGCTGGTGCCGTCGTAGACCACCTCGACGAAGGCGGTCGGCGCGGCGATGTGCACCGAGACCCGCACGAAGGTCGTGCCGGGCGAGCGACGGGCGTCGGAAAGGACCTCGAGGACCACGCGGTAGAGCATGACCTCGAGGTGGGCGGGAAGGCGGAAGCCGGTCTCGCTGAGCTCCATCGTCGTGGTGAATCCGGTTGAGGCGCCGAAGAGCTGGAGCCTCGAGCTGAGGATGGCGCCGAGGCTGCTGTCGACCCGGCCGGCCATGCGCAGGTCGGAGATCTGCAGCCGCAGCGTCGAGAGCGCGGTGCCCAGGGAGGCCCGGAGCCGCTCCACGTCGTCGGCCAGCGGCGAAGCCGCCGCCCGCGCCGACATCCGCACGGCATCGATCTCGAAGCCCAGTGCCGCGAGCTCCTGCGCGATGCCGTCGTGCATCTCGCGGGCGAGGCGCTCCCGCTCCTCGAGGCCGGCCTTGACCCGCAGC
Source organism: Dermatophilaceae bacterium (assembly GCA_035691065.1). Taxonomy (GTDB): domain Bacteria; phylum Actinomycetota; class Actinomycetes; order Actinomycetales; family Dermatophilaceae; genus DASSJT01. The sequence continues at coordinate 3,047 of DASSJT010000116.1, read as the reverse complement.
GAGTCGAACACGAGACCGGCGTCCAGGAACGGGCTGTGCGCGACGGCGACCTCCTGCGCCGCCTCCATGTCCATGTCTGTGAAAGGCTCACGGGCCGACCGGTCGGCGACCAGCAGGCCGATCCGCTGCCCGTGCACGTTCTCCAGGGCCACCGCCAGCACCGACCGCGCCCCACCCGCCGGGTCCAGCCACGTCTCCGCCACCTGGCTGCCGTGGTCCCAGGCCGGCTCCAGCAGGCTGCCCCGGGCATTGGGCTCAGGCCACGGGACCCGCTTGGTGCCCCTGAGGCCAACCGGGATCGCCTGGTCGCCACCCGCGCCGACGAGGATGGCCGATCGCTCGACCGGCACCCGGGTCTCGAAATCGGCCAGGGTCTGCTCTGCGGTGGCCGGCGGGTCGAAGCCGGTGTCCAGGGCGTCGGACAGGTCGTGGAGCCGACGCAGCAGCGCTGAGGCCTCCGCCGCGAGGGCCGCCGACCGAGGTTGGCCGTCCTCGCGCAGCGACGACGCCCACGTCCCGAGGATGCCCAGCGCCATCGCCGTCGCCGACCATTGGCCGACGTCAGCGGCCTCCGACCGCGACAGGTCGCCGTCCCACCCGGCCACGAAGAACGCGCCCACGAAGCCCGACACGATCACCGCCGCCGTGCCGTTGTGGCCCAGGCGTTCGCCGGCATGGTAGGCAGGAATCAGCAAGAGCACCAACGAGATCGGCCCCGCGACGAGCGCCAGCCCGGCGCACACCGCGGCGATGCACAGCAGGATCATGCCTTGGTTCTCACGCGCCCTGGACGACGTCTTGACCAAGCCCAGGATGGTGAACGCGCTGATGTCCAGGGTGAGCACGAGCAGGATCCATGGCAGGAGCTCCAGCCCAGAGCCCGCGACGAACCCCAACAGGAGACAGCTGACGCCAAGCGCGACCCGCAGCCTCACAGCCGTGGGCACCCTGGGGATCCAGCGCATGCTCCCGCCTTTGCTCTCGACGCCGTCACCGGACACGGTCACGGTCCCCCGGTCGCCCGAGGCCTAGTACATGGTGCCGTCGAACGCCCTGCCGACGTGCCAGAACGCCAAGGATTGACAGGTTTGTGACCCTCCACACCCTGCCACCCCGGCGTTCAGATATCCACAGTATGAGATCCTGCGCCGCGCTGCCTCCCGAGGAGCAGGGAGGCTGCCTCCATACGAGCCCTTCGTGACGCACTCTCCGCCCTCGCCGACCTCGCCCTGCCCGGCTCGTGCGCGGTCTGCGGGGACGTGTCGGCGCCGCTGTGCGGCGGCTGCGCCGCCGACGTGGCCGAACGGTGCTTCGACGCCCCGCGATGGGTGCGTCCAGACCCCTCGCCAGCGGGTATGCCGGACTGCGTCGCCTCTGGTGCGTATGCCGGTGCGCTGGCTCGTGCCCTCGCGGCCTACAAGGACGACGACCGCCGAGACCTTGCGCCGGTCCTCGCCGACCTCGCTGGTGCGGCGCTCACGGCCGCCCTGGCCGGCCACCCGGCATACCGCCACTGCTTGGCGAGCCGGCTGGGACCCGTGCTGGTGGTGCCGACCCCCTCGTCGAGGGCGGCCCGCCGGCGTCGCGGGGACGCGCCCCTGCGAGCGGTCGCGCGGCGAGCCGTGCGCGGGTTCGGCCGTTCGGAGGTCGTCCTGGCTGATGCGCTTCGGCTGCGGCGCCGCGTGCTCGACCAGGCCGGGCTCGGCGCCGCAGCGCGTGCGGCGAACCTCGAGGGGGCGATGGAGGTGTCTCGCGCGTGGCAGGTGGGGGTGTCTGGCGCCTGCTGCGTCGTGCTCGACGACGTGCTCACGACCGGGGCCACGCTGGCCGAGGCAGCACGTGCTCTGAGGGCTGCTGGAGCCCTCCACGTGGCTGCCGCGACGGTGTGCGCGACCGCTCGCCGAGCTCACAGGAGGACCTAGGTCCTTTCCCAGGGAGCAGCAGTGTCGCTTCCGGCGAAGGTGGTCTAACGTCGGTGTATGGCCCTCGCTGTCACCGCAGCCAAGGCGGTCCCACAGCCGGGCGGTTCCCTCAACTGCCCCCGGCGTCGGCGGCGGGCCTACACCACAGAACACGTCTTGCCGTGCCCCTTCGCGCCTCCGTTGAGGGGGTGGTGCCGCGGTTGAGCAGGGCCCCGACAGGCCCGGACTCATGAACCCCAAGCTCTCCCGAGGAGGACCCAGTGGAGATTGCCGTCACCGGACGCCACACCCAGGTTTCTGACCGCTTCCGCGCCCACATCGAGGACAAGCTCTCCAAGGTGCCCCTGCTGGCGCCCCGTGTGCAGCGCGTCGAAGTCGTCGTCAGCCATGAGCCCAACCGCCGCCAGTCCAAGGCCGGCGAGCGCGTCGAGATCACCTGCCACGTCAAGGGCCCTGTGATCCGCGCCGAGTCGTGTCAGGAGGACAAGTACGCGGCCCTCGACCTGGCCATGGACAAGCTCCTGGAGCGCCTGCGCCGAGCTCACGACAAACGGAAGGTCCACCGAGGCCGCCGTTCGCCGGAGTCGGTTCACCAGGCCACGAGCCGCGTGATGGACGAGAGCTTGAACGACAACGCTTCGGCCAGTGCTGCTGGCGGAGTGTCCGCGGGTGTGGCGGCACCGAGCTCCAACGGCCAGCGGCCGCCTGGGGAGCTGGACCTGTTCGGGATCATGGGCGACTCGCCCATCGAGGTGCGGGAGAAGGTCCACTCCAGCACCCCCATGACCCTGGACGAGGCCCTGCGGGAGATGGAGCTGGTCGGCCACGACTTCTTCCTCTACTTCGACAGCGAGACCAACAGCCCGAGCGTGGTCTACCGGCGCCGGGGCTGGTCCTACGGTGTGATCCGGCTCGAGGTCGGCCAGGCCGCGGGGAGCGCCGCGGGGAGCGAGGACGTCGAGGTAGAGGACGTGGCGGTCTAGATGTACTGACCGGACAGGTTGGTCAATCGGCTGAAGGGTGGCTGGTTCCCGCAGGCTGAGTGGGGCCGGTGGTGATTGTAGGCGTGGAGCCAAGCGGGCAGGGATGCTCGGCGTTCGGCTTCGGTGGTGTAGTGCCGGGCGT
>DASSJT010000115.1:0-17814 GCA_035691065.1 Dermatophilaceae bacterium | reverse complement strand
GGTCCGGCTCGTCCCGGTCACCGGGCTGTCGTAGACAAGTGCGGTCCGCGCCCCGTGCCCGGCTGCGACGTGCCGGTCGAGGGCGTTGAAGCAGGTGTTGAGCGTGCCGCCGGTGAACCACCGGTAGAACGGCGGGTTGCTGTCGTCGAGCACCTTCGCGGGGGGCTGGATCCAGTCGATCGACTTGGCTGCCTCGCCCCAGAAACCGTCCGGGTCGGAGAGGCTCTGCTCGTATGCCGTCCGGTAGTCGCCGTCGCTCATGTCGCCATCCTGCGGGGCGAGGGGCCCCAGGCGCCAGAGCCGCGGTCGCTCAGTCGGATGAGGGCGTCACGTCGGGCGACGAACGGTCGCTCCGGCCCCGCCTATTCCATGATGATGCTGTTGCGGTAGCGGATGTAGGCCGAGGAGTCGCGGTGCCAGAGCCGGACGACGGCGAACCCGCCGACGATCAGCAGAACGACGGCGACGGTGCGCGAGAGCGGGCCGGCGGTCGGGAGCAGTCCGCCGAAGAACACCCCGAGGGCCAGGGCGAGCAGGGCGCACGCAAAGAGACGGCCCCACTTCGAGCCGCGGTCAGCCGCGCGAGACATCGACCACCACAGGGTTCCGGCGGCCAGGCCGGCGATGGTCGTGATCGTCAGGCTGATCGACACGATTTGGTCGAGGTCGGCGGCGCTGGCGACCTTGCCCTGCAGTGCGGCCTCGCTGGCGAACGCGTCGCGCAGGTCCCCACGGGTAAGGAAGGCGCGGACGATCTCAAGGATGCTGAGGACGGCACCGACCTGCATCGCGCGCACTGCCTCGACGATGGAGCGCGGGCGGTCGTACGGCGTGGCCGGGTGCCAGGCGGCCCGCTCGGGCCGCCCGTCACCGGCGTCAGGGCTCAGCAGCCCACGCCACGAGATCTGTCGTGCCATCCGTCCGCCCATCTCCCGAGGGTCTGCGCGCATTCTCTCCGCCGGCACACGCCAAGCACCACCAGTTGCCGAGCGCGGTTGGTCTGGGTGAGCTCTGCGATCGAGCCTATTGATGGTGAACGATCGACCCGCCCTCGGGGTGTCGGTGAGCATCTGTGAAGAGAGTCGAAGTCGCTGGACCCGGTCGTCCAGGAGCACAGCTGTCGGCAGGTGCGAAGTGGCGTTCAGGCCTGGGACCCTGCCACTCCTTCCGCATCGGCTGCCTCTGCCGCGTCTGGCGATCCGGTGTATGCCGCCAGCGTGCGATCTGCGGCCGCCTTCGCCTGGTCCGGCGGCTCGCCGCTGGCGACGTGGGCCTTCCGCCAGCGGTCCCCGCTTCCGGTCATGAACGCGCGGCCCTCCTCCGAAGCGGTCCACCCCAACGCCTCCTCGGGCGTGATGGAACCGCCGCCGGTCAGATGCTGCGCGAGGCCGAGGAGCATCATGTCCCAGCCGATGCCGACGGCGCCGGGCCCGAACTCCTTCCAGCGTGGGTCGTCGGCGGGAGCTGCGTGCTCGACCGTGAGGGTGGTCGGCCCCGCGTCGGGGCCCGAGAGGGTGACGTCGACCCAGCTGACCTCGCCGCCGTACTCCCAGGTGATGGCCAGGGCTTGGCCGGGCTCACAGGCGAGGATCGTGCCGCTGGCGTTTCCGTGGAGCTGGTAGGTGCCGCCGAGCCGGAGGTCGCCGCTGATCGGCATGAGCCAGCGCGGGATTCGCTCGGGGTTCGTGCAGGCGTCCCAGACGTCGTCACGGGAGGCGTTGTAGGTCTGCCGGATGCGCACGACGTTGGCGGGTCGCCCGTCGGCCAGGCGGCTGGTGACGGCCCGCTCGACGGCGTCGAGCTGTGCAAGGGTGTTCATGGCTCCTCATTCCTGGTGCTGGTCGGTCCTGCTGCTGGTCGGTCCCCGTGCTGCTGGGTCCTTGGTGCTGCTCGGTCCTTGGTGCTGGTCCGGTCCTCGTGCTGCTCGGTCCTTGGTGCTGGTCCGGTCCTCGTGCTGGTCGGTGCGCGTGCGCCGCCTTCTCTCTGGCCCCGGTGCAGCTCGGTGCCGAGGGCGTCCAGCCGCTGCTCCCAGAACCTGCGGAACTGGGCCACCCACTCGTCGAGCTCTTGCAGCGGACCGGACGACACGGCATACAGCCTCCTGCGCCCGTCCGGGCGAACCGTGGCGAAGCCGCTATCGCGCAGTACGCGGAGATGCTGGCTGACCGCCGGCTGGGAGATGCCGAACTCCGCTTGGACGACAGCCCCGAGCTCGCCCGCGCTCTGCTCGCCCGCGGCGAGCAGCTCCAGAATCCGTCGGCGGACCGGGTCGCCGAGAATGTCGAACGCGTGCACGGGCCCATAGTTGCGCGGTGGCTTATATAAGTCAAGGACTATATGCGTCCCGACCCACCTGACCCGAGAAGTGATCGCTTCACCCGAGAACCCACGTCGGGGAGAGCGCATCTTTATCGGGCGACCCGATAAAGGAGGGGCGGATGTGACGACGAAGGCCCCCGCGCACGTGCGATGCGTGGGGGCCATGTCGTCTGGCGGAGGATGCGGGATTTGAACCCGCGAGGGGTTTCATCCCCAACACGATTTCCAATCGTGCGCACTAGGCCACTATGCGAATCCTCCAACGGAGGAGGGTACCGGACCGCGCCGCGGCTCTAGAAATCGATGCGGCGGTCCATCGGCGCGCGGGGCGCGGGGGCCTTGTCGCGCCACAGGAATGCTGACTCAGGACCTTTGGCCCTTTTTGGCCTCGGAAAAGGGAATTGGCAGCAGTTTGCGGCGAGATGTGCCAGCCTCGAAGTGCGGCCGGCCGCCCGTTGGGGGAGGTCGTCGCAGGCGTCCGGGGAGAGGGGCGCCGACGGTCTTCGGGGGTTTCACAATGAAGCGAAGCACACGCATCGCGGCAGCTTCGGCTGCCGTCGCTCTGGCGATGTTCTCGGCGCTGGGCTCGTCGGAAAGGTCGGCGAGCGCCGCAGCGGCCGCTGCGCCAGCGGCACCCAACCCGGTCCTGCTGGAGAACCGACACGATGGCACAGGGGACTGGAAGATCCCATGGCCAGGGAAGTCCGTAGCGAACGACACGAGCCAGCAGGTCAAGGGCTACATGTCCGACACGAGCGTGCTGCAAGGTGGCTCGATCGGGCTCTACGTCAAGTCGCCCGCTGCCAGCACCTTCACCTGGCACGTCTTCCGGCTGGGGTGGTACGGCGGCGCCGGAGGCCGGCTCATGCTCAAGGGCAGCGCCTCATCCAAGGTGCAGCCGGCCTGTCCCACCGACTCCGACACGGGGGAGCTCGCGTGCGCGTGGATCCGCTCCGTCACCATCAACACTGGCAGTGACTGGACCACCGGGGTCTATGTCGTGGTCCTGACCAGCGGCGCCTACCAGAACTACACCTTCTTCAGCGTCCGCGACGGACGCCAGGGCGCACTTCTCGCTCTGTCGCCGGTGAACACGTACCAGGCCTATAACAACTTCCCCTCTGACGGGCGCACGGGAAAGAGCCTCTACACGTACAACTCCTACGGCGCGAACACCATGAATGGCACTGCTGCTGCGGTCAAGGTCAGCTTCGACCGGCCGTATGCGGACACTGGGGTGAGATACGTGCTGCGCGACGAGCTGCCGTTCATCCGCTACGCCGAGTCCCGCGGCTTCGACCTCACCTATGCGACCGACGTTGACCTCCATCGGACGCCGGGCATCGCCGCCGGCCAGCGCGCGATCATGACGATCGGCCACTCGGAGTACTGGTCGCGCATCATGTACACGGCGGCCGAGACTGCCCGGGACGCCGGAGTGGGGATCGCCGCGCTCGGTGCCAACAACGTGTACTGGCAGGTCCGGTACGAGAACGCCGATGACGGCACACCCAACCGGGTGCTCGTCTGCTACCGCGTCGCCGACCTCGACCCGGAGCCTGACATGGCCCTGAAGACGATCCTGTTCCGAGACGCCGGGCGCCCGGAGCAGAGCCTTCTGGGGCAGATGTATGGCTCCCCGGGTGGGCTGGTGCCCGGGGCGTACCCCTGGGTGGTCACCGCGGCATCGCACTGGTTCTACCGTGGCACCGGGCTCTCGAACGGCAACTCGATCCCCAACCTGGTGGGCGACGAGACCGACTGGCGGCAGCCCGGCTACCCCTTGCCCGACTACACCAGCTTCTCGATCCTCGCGCACTCTCCGACAGTTGACCGCTACGGCGGCCAGGCCATTGCCGAGGCGGCGCTCTACACCGCGCCGTCTGGCGCCACGGTCTTCGATGCCGGGACCCTGAAGTACACCTGGGGCCTGGGAACGAGCGGCTATGTCGACCCCCGAGCCCAGGCGATGACAACCAACCTGCTCGGCCGTGATTCCGGCTTCAGCTCGACGGTCAAGACGGCCCGCATCGGCGGAGCCGACCGGTACGCCACCTCGGCCCTCATCTCCGCGCAGACGTTCGCGGCGGGTGTCCCAGCGGTCTATCTCGCCACCGGCGCCTCGTATCCCGACGCGCTGGCCGCGAGCGCAGCCACCAGGGGAGAGGCGCCGATCCTCCTCGTGCGCAGTGACTCGATCCCGAGCGTCGTCGCCACCGAGCTGGCCAGGCTCAAGCCGAGCCGGGTCAGGATCGTGGGCGGCGTGGGCGTCGTTTCCGCTGCCGTCGCTGCGCAGGCCGCAACCCTGACCGGTGTCAGCGTGGTCCGGATCGCGGGCGCAGACCGCTACGCAACGGCTGCTGCCGTCTCGAGGACGTCCTTCGCCCCGGGTGCCCCCGTCGCCTACGTCGCCACGGGCGCCAACTTCCCGGACGCACTGGCCGCCGGGGCAGCAGGAGCGCAGCTCGGTGGACCCGTCCTGCTGGCGCGACCCTCCGGCCTGGACTCCACCACGCTCACCGAGGTCAAGCGGCTCGCACCCAAGCGCATCGTGGTCGTGGGCGGCACGGACGTCGTCTCGACCAGCATCGAGTCCACCCTCGATGCGGTGGCGCCCACCGTGCGCCGCAGCGGATCGGACCGCTTCGAGACCTCCCGAGCGGTGGCTCGAGACCTGCACCAGGCGGGCACCGGTCCCCTCGTGGCCCTCGCGACGGGGTTCGACTACCCCGACGCGCTCGCCGCAGGCCCCATGGTGGCCCACAGCGCTGGGACCCTCGTCCTGGTCAAGTCCACCTTGGACCCCGCAGCGGCAGAGGAGATCGTGCGGAACGACCCCGCGAACCTCCGCTACATCGGAGGCTCGTCCGTGGTCACCAGCTCTGTCGTCACGGCAAGCAAGAAGCTGTTCGACTCGGTGGACGGCGTTACCGCTGCCCCCACGGTCGAGTCTGCGCCGCCGATGGCCAAGACGCAGGTCACCCCGGCCAACCCGAACGACGAGCCGTCCGTCCAGGACGACTGGCGCACGCAGCTGCCGTGGCTGGCCCCGGCGCCATGAGGCTGCCCCGGGCCTCGCACGCCTAGCGAGTTTCACGACTGTGAGCCGTGACCCGTACACTGGCGGCCGGCACCCCGCGTGGTGGTACCTCACTGGACTCCCCCAGGGCAGGAATGCAGCAAGGGCAGGTGAGCTCTTCCAGGTACGCGGGGTGTCCTGCATCCCGTGGGGGGCAGGACTACAACGACTATCCGTGGGGCCGGCCAGGCAACACGGCGGTATGCCGGATGGTCCCCTTGCCGGACCACACGGCATACCTGCGCCTCGCCCACAGGCGGCGGCCAAACGGCATACCCCCTGTCCTTGGCGACGGCTAGGGTCTGTCGGGTGAGCACCGCGCTGTACCGCCGCTACCGGCCGGAGACGTTCGCCGATGTGATCGGGCAGGAGCACGTCACTGAGCCGCTCATGCAGGCGCTACGCACCGGCCGGGTCAACCATGCCTACCTGTTCTCCGGGCCGCGCGGCTGCGGGAAGACGACGAGCGCACGCATTCTCGCGCGGTGCCTCAACTGCGAGCAGGGGCCGACCCCGGAGCCGTGCGGCACGTGCGAGTCGTGCGTGGCGCTCGCCCGCGGCGGATCCGGCAGTGTCGACGTCATCGAGATCGACGCAGCCAGCCACGGCGGCGTCGACGACGCCCGCGACCTGCGCGAGCGGGCCAGCTACGGGCCGGCCCAGAGCCGCTACAAGGTCTACATCATCGACGAGGCCCACATGGTGACCCCACAGGGCTTCAACGCGCTGCTGAAGATCGTCGAGGAGCCGCCGGAGCACGTCAAGTTCGTGTTCGCGACGACCGAGCCGGAGAAGGTCATCGGCACGATCCGCTCGCGGACCCACCACTACCCGTTCCGGCTGGTGCCGCCGCAGGTGCTCCACGACTACCTCGCGAAGCTGTGCCAGGCTGAGGGGGTCTTGGTTGAGCCGGGCGTCCTGTCCTTCGTGGTCCGGGCCGGGGGCGGATCGGTGCGCGACTCGCTCTCGGTGCTCGACCAGCTCATCGCGGGCTCCGGCGAGGCTGGGCTGACCTACGAGGGCGCGGCAGCCCTGCTCGGGTTCACCGACGCCGAGCTGCTCGACGCGACCATCGACGCGCTGTCAGCAGCTGACGCGGCGGGAGTGTTCAAGACCATCGACCGGGTGATCGAGACCGGGCTCGACCCCCGACGGTTCGTCGAGGACCTCCTGGAGCGGCTGCGCGACCTCATCGTGGTGGCCGCGGTCCCCGACGGTGCCTCGTCGGTGCTGCGCGGGCTGCCCGAGGACCAGCTCGACCGGATCCGCCAGCAGGCTGCCGCGTTCGGTCCGGGCGCGCTGTCGCGCGCCGCCGACATCGTCAACGCCGGTCTCACGGAGATGACCGGCGCCACGGCGCCCCGGCTCCAGCTCGAGCTCATCGCCGCACGCGTGCTGCTGCCTGGGGCTGCGGGGGAGAGTGGGTATGCCGCTCGCCTCGACCGCCTCGAACGCCGCCTCGACGTGGGCGGAGTGCCCTCCGCAGGTGGTGTGCCGTCCGCTCCCGGAGTGGGTTCCGCCCCGGTCCCAGGGGTCCAGTCGGTCGTTGGCCGAGTCACCCCGGAGCCGTCGGCCGGGCGTTCGTCGGGTTTGCCCGGCGCCGGCGCGTGGCCGCCAGAGGATGAGGTTCCCGAAGCCCCCAGCTCCCCGCCGGTCGGTTCTGCTGGGCAAGCTGCTGGATCTGCCGGGCAGGCTGGTGGATCTGCCGGACGGGATGCTGGTTCTGCCGGCCGGGCTGCTGGTTCTGCTGGCCAGGCTGCGGGCTCGACCGGGCAGGGTTCCGGCCCGGAGGCCGAGTCTGAGAACGCGCCAGCTGCGCCTGCTGCGGCGCCGGCTGGCCCGGCTGGTGGGGCTTCATCGACGGCGGCCCAGCAGGCGGCTGGTCATGGGGACGAATCACAGCCCCACCCGACCGCCCCCCCGGTGCGTGGGCCGGGCGGGCTCGACACCGCGGCCATTCGCCGGTCGTGGCCCGACATCCTCGGCTGGATCTTCCGGCACAAGCGGACCACGTGGACCCTGCTGTCAGAGCACGCCACGGTTCTCGACTACGACGGCTCCCGCGTGCTGCTGGGCATCTCCACTGTTGGCATCGCCCACACCTTCCGGGCCGGGCCGCACGCCGAGCTGGTGCGCCAGGCCATGATCGACGTCCTGGGCGTCGACGCGCGCGTGGAGGGCGTTCCGACGGCCGAAGCCGAGGCGGCGGCTGCTGCCCCTCCCGAGGCCGCGAGGCGGCCGCCAGGACACACCATCGCGATGACGTCACAGACGGCGCCGGACCCGCCGTCCGAGCGTCTGAGGTCGTCCTCGCTCCCGGGCGCTGTTGAGCGAGGGCCGACCGGCGGGCCCTCGCCGGCCGGGTCTGCTCGTGGCCCTTCCGTGGCCCTGCCCACAGCCTGGTCCGACGGGACCCCGGGCCGTGTGACCGAGACGGGAGGAGACTGGGCGAGCACTCCCTCGGCTCCGGACTCGGGGCCGGCGTGGTCCCATACGCCAGCACCCACCGGTGACGAGGTGTCGAGTGGATATCCCGATCCGGAGGCGGCGCTGGCGCCTGACCGTGCCGCCGGTGACCGGCGAGAGGGGCCGGGCGCTGACTCTGCCCGGTCGCCCTTGAAGCGTGCCCTGGCGGTGGTCGAGGCCGAGGGGCACCGCGACCAGTCCGGCCGTCGCGTGGCCGACGACAGCGCGGCAAGCGACGACGACGAGGACATCGAGGCTGCGGGAGAGGTCGGCCGATCCGTGGTCGAGCGGCTGCTGGGCGGCCAGGTGATCCACGACGGCCCCGAGCCCGGCTGACCCCTCACGGCCAGACGGGCTGTCACCATCAGGCGGGCGGTCCGTGGAAGCCCTGCGAGAGTCCGGGACCCGGAGAGTCTGGGCCCGGGGAGAGTCCGGGACCGGGGGAGAGTTCGGGCCCGGGAGGAGGGGCTGCTCAGGCGGGGATGCCGGCCGCCAGGCGGTCCAGGGCGTCCTGCCAGTGGCTCTGATCACCTCTCGGGTCCTCGGCGATGCCGCGACCCTCGTGGAAGATGTCCAGTCGCGTGCCGTCGCCTTCGGGGTGCAGCTGCACGTCGAGCATGCTGAGCGGGCCGTCCGCGTGCGGATGCCAGGTGACCCTGATCTGTTCCATGGCGTGGTAGCTGCGGACGACGCCGTACGAGCCGTCCCCGGCGTGCCAGGGCTCGCCCTTGTTGCCAAGCCGGGCGCCGTCGCCCAGCAGGGCCTCGGTGCCATCGGCGCTGATCAGGTGTCGCCACACGCGTTCAGGAGAGGCCGGCACCGAGAGGCTGGCTCGGACGCCGACCTCTGGCCCGTCGGTCTCCACGTCCTCGGGAAGAGACTGGACATCACTGCTCATGGGGAACCTCCTGTCAAAGGAAGCCGGATCCCGGGTTGGCCCGGCGCTCCTGTGTCAGTCGACCAGACGAGACGCGGCGACACAACACCTTCGCGGGCATTGCCTCACCCGGCTTGGTCACATCCCATGAGGTCGACAGCGTGGACAGCTCCTGTCGGTGGCTGGCCCCGCTCCGGTCGGCCCCGGACGTGGGACGGGGGATGCCCTCCGGCCGCGGCCCCATTACGGTCGGGGCATGTACTACAAGGCTGGGCGCGCCATCTTGCGACCGCTGTCGCTGGCCCTCTGGCGCCCCACCATCACTGGTGAGAGCAACGTCCCCGCCACTGGTGGCGTGATCCTCGCCAGCAACCACCTGTCGTTCATCGACTCCTTCGCCATCCCACTCGCCTCGCCACGCCAGGTGAGCTTCCTCGCCAAAGACGACTACTTCACCGGGACCGGGCTGCGCGGACGCCTGAGGCGCTCGTGGATGGAGGGCACGGGGGCAATCCCCGTGGACCGCCGCTCGTCGAGGGCTGCCCAGGAGTCCCTCGACGCGGCTCTCGCCCTGCTGCGCGCAGGTGGGGCGTTCGGCATCTACCCCGAGGGCACGCGGTCCCGCGACGGCAGGCTCTACCGCGGCAAGACGGGCGTCGCCTGGCTGGCGCTCACCGCAAAGGTGCCCATCGTGCCGGTCGCGCTCAAGGGGACCCAGGACCTCATGCCGATCGGAGCCACCCTGCCCCGCCTGGCGAAGGTCAGCGTGCAGTTCGGCACCCCGATCGTGGCCGCCGAGCGCTACGCCGGTGTCCCTCAGGGGAAGGCGCGCCGCGAGCTGACCGACGAGGTGATGGACGCCATCGCCGCGATGTCCGGCCAGGAGCGTGTCGACGACTTCAACGAGCTGCCCCCTGACGGCAGCGACCCCGCTGGCTGACGGACCGCACGCCGGCTCGCGACCGACCGGAGGTCGAGCCCGTGCCCGCCGGAAGGGCCGCGGCCGGTCCTACCCGAGACGCAGGTCACCCCACGGCATACCTCTGGGGGGTATATAATCGGGGGATGACCGACAAGACAGTCCAGGAGTTCAAGGTGACCGGCATGACCTGCGGGCACTGCGTCAGTGCTGTCACCGAGGAGATCAGCGCGCTCGATGGCGTGTCCGAGGTGAGCGTGGCGCTCGTGCCGTCGGGCACGTCGACCGTCGAGGTCACCGCCGACCGCGCGCTCACCCCCGAGGAGGTCTCGGCGGCGCTCGACGAAGCGGGCGGCTACGCGCTGGCGCCGGCCCGGTCGCTCATCTAAGAGCAGCTGGACCGGCAGGCAGACCAGTTCGGCAGGACCCCGGCCGTCGGGGGGCGCGCCTGTCAGCCCCAGGCCGTAGGCTCATCGTGTGTATGAAGGCGTGGTCCAGGACCTCATCGACGAGCTCGGCCGGCTGCCCGGCGTGGGCCCCAAGAGTGCCCAGCGGATCGCCTTCCACCTGCTCCAGGCCGATGCCGCCGACGTGAAGCGGCTGGTCGATGCGCTCAACGAGGTCAAGGAGAAGGTGCGCTTCTGCGCCACGTGCGGCAACGTCGCCGAAGGCGAGCTGTGCCGCATCTGCGCCGACCCCCGCCGCGACCCGACCGCGATCTGCGTCGTCGAGGAGCCCAAGGACGTGGTCGCCATCGAGCGCACCCGGGAGTTCCGCGGCCGCTACCACGTCCTCGGCGGTGCGATCAGCCCGATCGAGGGCGTCGGGCCCGACGACCTGCGCATCAAGGAGCTCATAACCAGGCTCGCCGACAGCGACGTCCAAGAGGTCATCATCGCCACCGACCCCAACCTCGAGGGCGAGGCCACGGCGAGCTACCTGGCCCGGTTCCTGAGCAAGATGGGCCTGAAGGTCACCCGCCTGGCATCGGGGCTGCCCGTGGGTGGTGACCTCGAATACGCCGACGAGGTGACTCTGGGCCGAGCCTTCGAGGGAAGGAGACTGCTCGATGTCTGACGAGCTCCAGATGCTGGCCGACGACTCTGCGCGCGACGCGCAGATGTACCTCGACACCGTCACCGAGGTCGCCGCGGGCACCGCCCCCGACGCCGCGATCCCGATGAGCCTGCTCGCCATCTCTCAGATCCTGGTGATGGGCGCTCGGCTCGGTGCGATCCAGGACATCGTGCTCGAGGAGCGCTACGAAGCCGACGCGGGCCCCGACCCCGAGCTCGACCCCTTGCGCGAGAGCCTGGCCAACCTCTTCGACGGCCTCGACGAGTACGCCGACATCGTCGACCCCGTCACGAGTCCCGAGCTCGCCTCCGGGTCACTGTCCAACGACCTCGTCCAGATCGCCGCGGCCCTGGCCCACGGCATGCGCCATTACCAGGCGGGCCGGGTCGCCGAGTCCCTCTGGTGGTGGCAGTTCAGCTACCTGTCCGACTGGGGCGAGCGGGCGGCCATGGCCCTGCGGGTCCTCCAGTCGCTGCTGTCCCACATCCGGCTCGACGCCGACGAGGAAGTGGTCGCCGAAGCCGAGTTCGACGCCCTCCATCCCTAGCCGCAGGACCAGCGTGGCGTACGCCGGTTTGTGACCACCCGGCATACGCCACGCTGGTGTTTGCCTGAGCCTCAGGCGATACGGGTTCCGTTGGGCAGCCTGCGGATCGGCGTCCGCGTCCGCAGCAGGCTGACACCCGTGGCGCCGACTCCGATGACCAGCAGGAACGCCAGGCCGAATGGCCACACCGGCCCGGTCGCCGCCCGGTTCGCGGCTTGGCCTGTCGGGGTGTCCAGCGGGGGCTGGCCCGACGCGTCACCGAAGTAGCACTCCTCACGGGTCGACGTGCGGTCCGCGCCCCGGCGTGCCTGCCGGGCCCCTTCACTGATCCACTGCATCGGGGTGAAGGCGCTCAGGACCATGTCCCGGGTCGTCTTCGCCGGCTGGGGCGGGGCTGCGTCCGCCACGACGACGAACGGGTTCAGCGGGAGCAGCCACCAGGTGCGCTCGGTGTGCGCGACCTCCATCGGGCGGGTGAAGACCGTGCAGTCGGCGGAGGTGGGGACCACCGGGTTGCCGTTGGGGTCGAAGCCGCCCTGGTGTTCCTGGTACCAGGCCTCGGGCACGCCATGCACCTTGACCTGCTCGGTGTCCATGACCAGGAACGCGGTGAGACCGAAGGCGATCGCCGTTCCGAACACGAGTCCCGCCACGGACAGGTAGGTCAGGACCGCCGACGACACGGGGCGCGCGGTCAGCGACGAGAACATGAGGCCGATGGCGCACACCACCGTGAGCACGAGGACCAGCACCACGAGGGACAGCACGATGCGGCCGAACGAGAGCCCGCCGGCCGCGTAGGCGATGCCGAGGAAGGGGAGCGCAGTCGCCAGGAAGGCCAGGGCGACGGTGACGGAGGCCACCAGCTTGCCGACGACGATGTCGCTCGGGCTGAGCAGCGTCGTCTGGAGGGTGGCGAGGACCCCGTGCTCGCGATCGCCGTTGATCGAGGTGGCGGTGAGCGAGGGCATGATCAGCATGGACAGCCCGAGCACGAAGAAGGTGAGGACGTCGTAGAGCGTGCTGCCCGCGGTGCCCTCCAACGTGTGGACCGCCCGCCAGGTCAGCCAGGTGACCAGGGCGACGAGCACCACCCAGGCGCCCAGGACGATCGGCCATCGCGACGTGCGGCGGCGCTGCCTCAGCTCGAGGGCGGCGACCGTGCGGATGCCCTGCAGGCTCATCGGCGGTCCTCCGTGGCGGCGAGGTAGGCGGTTTCCAGCGCGCCCTGCGTGGGTGCGAAGGCGGTGACCCGGATGCCTGCGCTCACCAGGTCGGCCAGGAGGCGCGCGGCGCCCTCCTCGCCGGCGACCTCGACCTCCAGGCCCCCGGGCACCGACTGGCTGTCGATCGCGCGCTCGTGGAGGAACGCGTGCAGGGCCTCCTCGTTCAGGGCGGTCATCCGCCAGGCCGCCGCGTGGGTGCGGAGGTCGTCGCTGTCGAGGGTCTGGGTCTCGATGGTGCGGCCGCGCGCCACGATCACCGCCCGGTCGGCGACCTCCTGCAGCTCGGTCAGGATGTGGCTCGACACGAGGATGGTCCTCCCGCGGGCGGCGAGGTCGCGCAGGACGTCGCGCAGCTCGATCCGGCTCCTCGGGTCGAGTCCGGAGGCGGGTTCGTCGAGCAGCAGGACGCTCGGGTCGTGGATCAGCGCGCGGGCCAGGCCCAGCCGCTGCTTCTGGCCGCGGGAGAGGACGCGGGCCCGCCGGTCGGCCAGGTCGTCGAGGTGAACGGTGCGCAGCAGCTCGCCGATGCGCTGGTCGGCGAGGCGGGTTGGCATGCGGTATGCCGCGGCGATGGTCTGGAGGACCTCCCGCACCGTCAGCGCGTCCCAGGTCCCGAAGCCGTCGGGCATCCAGCCGATGCGTGGCCGGACCTGCGTGTGCTGGCTGACCGGGTCGAGCCCGTCGACCCGGATGGTCCCCCGGTCGGGCACCAGCAGCGATGCCAGCATGAGCAGCAGGGTCGTCTTGCCGGACCCGTTCGGCCCGACGAGCGCGGTGACCTCGCCCGGCCGGGCGGTGAGGCTGATGGCGTCGACTGCCAGCACATCACCGAACGCCCGGCGCACGCCCTCGACCTCGATGCCGCGCGCCCCAGCATCCGATCCTCCCCGACCCATGGAAGGGGACCCTAAACCCTCGGCTCGACTTCTTGCCCGACACTCCGACGAACCGGCCGCTCCAGCAACCTCGCCGTCGTCGTTTCGAGCAACACGTCGGGGCGGGGCTGACACGGGGCTGACTCGGGCTGGCCGAGGGCTGACCGGGGCGGAGCCGGCCTGACACGGGGTTGACCCGGGGCTGACCGGGGCGGAAGCGGGCTGACCGGCATACGGTCGCAGCGTCCACCTTCTGGACCCCTCGCTAGACTGGCCGCTCCGCCCCCAGCCAGGCCCGGGAGTTCCAACGTGCCGATTGTCGTCCAGAAGTACGGCGGGTCGTCGCTCGCCGATGCTGTCAGCATCAAGCGGGTGGCCCATCGGATCATCGAGGCGAAGAAGGCCGGCAACGACGTGTGTGTCGCCGTCTCGGCCATGGGCGACAGCACGGACGAGCTGCTGGACCTGGCCAACGAGGTCAGCCCCATGCCGCCGCCGCGCGAGCTCGACATGCTGCTCACGGCCGGCGAGCGCATCTCCATGGCCCTGGTCGCCATGGCCGTCGCCGACCTCGGCCACACCGTGCGCTCCTTCACCGGCAGCCAGGCGGGTGTCATCACCGACGGCACCCACGGCAAGGCGCGGATCATCGACGTGACCCCGGGCCGCATCACCCAGGCCCTCGCCGACGGCCACATCGTCATCGTGGCGGGCTTCCAGGGGGTCAGCCAGGACACCAAGGAGATCACCACCCTCGGCCGCGGCGGCACCGACACGACGGCCGTTGCCCTCGCCGCGGCGCTGCGGGCCAGCGTCTGCGAGATCTACACCGACGTCGACGGCGTCTTCACCGCCGACCCCCGCATCGTCTCGGCGGCCCGCAAGATCGACCGCATCTCCAACGAGGAGATGCTGGAGATGGCGGCGTGCGGGTCCAAGGTGCTCCACCTGCGCAGCGTCGAGTACGCCCGCCGCTTCAACATCCCGATCCACGTGCGCTCCTCGTTCTCGGCCAAGGAGGGCACGCTGGTCACCGACACCCCCATCGAAGGAGACGACGTGGAAGCCCCGATCATCGCCGGCGTCGCCCATGACCGGAGCGAGGCCAAGATCACCATCGTCGGCGTCCCCGACCATCCAGGCATGGCGGCCGCGATCTTCCAGGCCTGTGCCGACGCGGAGATCAACATCGACATGATCGTCCAGAACGTCTCCGCAACCGACACCGGCCTCACCGACATCTCCTTCACCCTCCCGAAGACCGACGGGCAGACCGGAGTGCAGGCGCTGAAGAAGATCCAGGACGACGTGGGCTTCGAGTCTCTTCAGTACGACGACGAGATCGGCAAGCTCTCCCTGATCGGAGCCGGCATGCGCTCCCATCCCGGTGTCTCCGCCACGTTCTTCAAGGCGCTCGCCGATGCCGGCGTCAACATCGAGATGATCTCGACCTCCGAGATCCGCATCTCGGTCGTGACCCGGGCCGAGTCGCTCGACGAGGCCGTGCGGGCGGTGCACACGTCCTTCGGCCTCGACTCGGCCGAGGGCGAGGCCGTGGTCTACGGCGGCACCGGGAGGTGACCACGACGTGACTTCCGCCAAGGGCGCCGTCAACCGCGACGCCTCCCGGCCCGTGCTGGCAGTGGTCGGCGCCGACAGCGCCATCGGGCACGTCGCGCTCCACGTCCTGGCGATGCGTGAGGACCCGTGGGGAGAGATCCGGCTGGTGTCCTGCCATCCGCAGGAGGGCGCGTCGGGCATCGTGCGCGGGGAGCCCGTGCCGATCCAGCCCCTGACGCCAGAGGTGTTCGACGGCGTCGCGGTGGCCGTGTTCGCGGTGACGCCCGAGCAGGCGCTCCTGTGGGCGCCGATCGCCGCAGAGCGCGGCGCGGTCGTGGTCGACAAGAGCAAGGCCTACCGCCACGACCCCGACGTGCCCCTGGTGGTCCCGGAGGTCAACCCGGCACAGGTTTCCAGCCGTCCGCTCGGCATCGTCTCGAGCCCCAACTCCACGACGTTGGCCTTCATCGACGCCCTCGGCGCCCTCAACGCCGGCTGGGAGCTCACCAGTGTGGTCGTCTCCTCCTACCAGGCCGCCTCGGGCGCCGGCCAGACCGGGATCGACCGCCTCTACGACGAGCTCCAGATCGTGGCGGGCGACCGAACGCTGGGGCAGCAGCCAGGCGACGTGCGGCGCCTGATCGAGCACGAGCTCGGCGACGGGTCGCCGTTCCCGGGTCCGCTTGCGCTCAATGTCCTGCCCTTCGTCGGCGACCTCGGCGGCGATGGCTGGACGTCGGAGGAGGAGACCGTGCGACTGGAGGTGCGCAAGATCCTGGGCAAGCCCAGCCTGCGCGTGGCCGCCACCTGCGTGCGGGTTCCGGTGGTCACGACCCACTCGGTCGCCGTCCATGCCTCCTTCGCCCAGCGGATCACCGTGGAGCAGGCCCGCCAGGCGCTCATCGAGACCCCGGCCGTGGTGGTGCTGGACGACCCCGAGAGCCGCGAGTTCCCCACCCCGGCCGACATCGTGGGCGCCGATCCCCGCTTCGTGGGCCGGATCCGCCAGTCTCCCGACGACGACCACACGATCGACTTCTTCATGTGTGGCGACAACCTGCGCAAGGGCGCGGCGCTCAACATGGTGCAGGTTGCGGAGCTGGTATGCCGGGAGCTCACCTCTGCCTAGCCCTTCGGTCGGCTTCGGGCGGCATCCGTTAGCAGTATCGACCCCGAGATGTCCTCAGGCTCGTGCGTTCGTGTCCAAATCGGGACCTTCAGCAGATGCCGCATCCCGTTCAAACCGTAGAATTGGTAGAGCATTTCTGCGCGTTCGCGCGACTCGGGCTGCTGACCTGGGGGCGGTCTGTTCGGCCTGCTGGCCTGGCCCGACAACCAGAGTCGCGGGCTCCGCGTCTGAGGTGCTGAGGCACTCATGTCTACGCGGCTGGGTTCCTGGCTCGAGGCGGCCCGTCCTCAGATTCGGGTGTTGTTACTGGTGTGGTTGGTGTTGTCAATGTGACCTGTGAGGCATGATCAGCGGTGGAGAGGACTGTGCAGGGGAGGTGTCAGCCCAGATGACTCGCCCAGAGCGCGAGGCGCCCGTCGGCGCCACGGACCGTCATGGCCACGAGCTGACCCCCGAGCAGTGGTGGAGGCGCCATCGGCGGCGCCAGCTGTTCGCCTTCATCACCCTCCCGGGACTGATCCTCGGCACGGGAAGCATCGCCACGGCATACTCCGCGGGGCTCTTCGACCACCCGCCCGCCAAACACGCCTGCACACCCCAGGTCGTCAAGGCACCAGCGCGGAGCTCGTTCGAGGTCAGCGTCATGAACGCCACCGGCGAGTCGGGCAAGGCCACCGAAGTGGCGCGCGAGCTCGAGCACCGCAAGTTCCGGGTCGACAACGCATCCACCGCTCCGGACTCGCTGCTGATCCGCGACCCTGCGCTCGTCTACTACGGCAAGGAGGGCCGCGACCAGGCGCTGCTCGTGCAGCAGCAGGTGACGGGCTCGGTGCTCTTCTACGACGGCCGTGGCGGCAAGAACGTCACACTCGTCATCGGCCTGGGCTTCAAGAAGCTCGTCGACGTGCCGCCCGACCCGCCGCCGCTGCCCCGCGAGATCAAGGTCAACGTCTACAACACCACGTTCCGCGGCGGCCTCGCCAAGACCGTCGCCGACCAGCTCAAGGCCCGCGGGTTCCGGGGCGGCAAGGTCGGCAACGACCCGCAGATGTCGTTCCTCCCCAAGAACACCGCCGTGATCCGGTTCGGCCCCGACGGCCAGCCGGCGGCCAGGGTTCTGGCGCAGCACGTGCCGGGCGCCCAGCTCAAGCTGGTCGATGGCCGAGCCGGGACCACGATCGACCTGGTCATCGGCAACCGCTACTCGCAGCTGGTTCCCGTCGCCGACGTCCCCCTGCCGCCGCCTCGTCCCACGCCTCCGCCAGCGACGGTGTCGCGCCCCTGCTCCAGCGGCTGACCCCCAGGCGGCTCCTGCAGCTCGTCCGGATGCCGGTCCGGTATGACGACTGTCACGTTTTGCGCGGGACAATGTGGGCGCGGTATGCCTGTTGAGGCAGCCTGTGACAGCAGGTTCGCAAGGGCAGTCCAACGTCGATCCCGGAGGTTCCCATGGCGGTGCGCACGGTTGCGATGCTGACGGCAGGAGGCCTCGCTCCCTGCCTTTCGTCGGCGGTCGGCGGCCTCATTGAGAAATACACCGCGGTGGCGCCCGACGTGCGGATCATCGCCTACCTCGGAGGGTATGCCGGGCTGCTCACGGGCCGCTCGGTTGAAGTCACCCCTGAGGTGCGGGCCGGCGCCCACGTGCTGCACCGCTTCGGCGGCAGCCCGATCGGCAACAGCCGGGTGAAGCTCACCAATGTGGCCGACTGCGTCAAGCGGGGGCTGGTCCAGGAGGGC
>DASSJT010000114.1:0-32144 GCA_035691065.1 Dermatophilaceae bacterium | reverse complement strand
CTCGACGTGGTCGCTCATCGGCTGGCTCCGGTCAAGACCGCATCGGCATCGAGGGCGTCCAAGGCCCCGAGCAGGCCGGCCACGACGTCAGACCCCGAGGAGTGCCCGATCGCGAGGACCTCGGGCAGTACCGCCTCCGCGGCGTGCCTGTCGCCGGCAGCGAGCGCCGAGGTGAGGCGCACGACACACGGCACGGCATACCCCTCCATGGCCGCGCGCAGGAGCGAGGCCGACAGGCTGGTCGTGCGGTCGAGCCGGGCGCTCACCCCCTGCCGCACCGGACCCAGCCGGGCGCTTCCGGCGGCGCGCAGGACGAGCAGCGCGCCGCAGAGCGCGTCGTCGCCCGAGGGGGTGAGCCCCGGGCCGAGGCCCACCAGCGTGCCGACCGCGTCCGTGCAGCGCACCACATCGGCGACGCGGGAGCGCAGCGGGCTGGGCCGGTCGACCCGCAGCGGCCTGGACTCCGGCGGCCCGGCGGCCACCCTCGGCGGCCACCAGGTGCGAGCCATGTGGATGGTCATCGAAGCGAGGCGGACCCGGCCTTCGCCCACTTCGACGGCGTCGCCCGGGCGGACCGGCCAGCTCAGCTCGCGCGAGCCCACACCAAGCCGTATGCCGGTGGGCAGAGCGAGCGCGTCCCTCGCCAGGATGGGCAGGACCGTGTCATGACGGAACAGACCGAGGTAGACCGCGGTGGGGAACACGCCCAGCACGCGAGCCGCCTGGGTGCGACCCCCGACGGTGGCGGCGACCAAGGTGGAGACGGCAGCCGGCAGGCGGGTCCGCGCGTGAGTCGACGTAAGAGCCGAAATGCGGGCGTGCGTCGGGGCGTGGGCGCGGGTCAGGGCGTGCGTGGGGGCGTTGGCGCTCTGCACGTTGGCGACGGTATCCACCCCACTACAGTGCCTTCATGGTGAAAGTTGCCAACGATGGCGCGCTCATCGACCGTGAGTTGACATCTGACCTGCGCCGCCCCGTCGTGCCCCGGATCACCCTGCGCGATGTGCTCGCCCTCCCCGCGGCGCTCGGCGCCCAGGTCGTCGGCAGCGCGGACCTTGACCGCAGCGTGACCCGGGCGACGGTCCTCGACGGGGCCACCCTCCCCATCACGGGAGTGCGCCACCACGTCCTGGTGGTCCGGCGCGACGACTTCGCCACCGAGGGGCAGGAGGCATCAGCGCCGCTGACGGTCATGGCGCAGGCGGGTGCTGCCGCGGTCGCCGTCGCAGGCGCCGTGCCCAGCGACGCCCTGGCCTGGGCCGCCGACGCGGCCAGGCTCGGGATGCCGCTGATCCTGCTGGCCGGCAGCACTCCCGGCGAGCGGCTCGCCAACGAGGTGCTCGGCGTCATGCTCGACCACCACAGCGGGATCCTGGAACGCGAGGACGAGGTGCACCGCACCCTCGTCCAGATCGTGCTCGCCGGCGGCTCGCTCCGCGACCTGTGCGAGCAGCTGGTGGGCTTCTACGACGGCGCCGCGATGGTCACCACCAGCGACGGGCGGGTGCTCGCGACCGCCGGCTCCGAGCCTGAGCTGGCGCACGCGCTCGCCCTGGACTGCTTCGACCGCACGGGGCGACTGATCACCGAGAGCGAGCCCACCGGCATACGAGCTCCGCAGGACCCGCGGGGCAACCGCGCCATGGTCCGCATCGTGGCGGGCTCCCTCGACCACGGACGGCTCGTCGCGTTCTGCAGCCACCGTCGGCTCACGGCCGACGACGTGCACCTGCTGGAGCGGGCCGCCACGGTCGCGGCGCTCGCCATCACCAAGGAGCAGGCGGTCTCGGCGGTGGAGAGCAAGTACCGCGCCGAGTTCCTGCGGGACGCACTGGCCGGACGCGCCGGGACCGCCGACGAGGCCATCGCGCATGCGCAGTCCCTGGGCTGGGACATCGACCGCCGGATGGTCGTCGTGGTGGCCGAGACCGACGAGGACGACGCCCACACCAGCCGGCCCCCGGACGAGGTGCGCTCGCTGCAGCAGCGGTTCGCGAGGGCGTGGACCCAGGCGGTCGGGGTGCGCGACCCGCTGACCCCGGTGATGGGGTTCAGCCAGGAGGTCGTGGCGCTGTTTCCGGTGTCGGAGGGCGCCGAGGTCGAGGCGATCATGCGCTCGGTGTCCGAGGTGGTGCGGGTGGTGCGGGGTGACGGCGGCGGGGGGCGGCGGACGTTCTCGACCGGCGTCTCCCGGCCGATCTCGTCGGTGACCGACCTGCCCGTCGCCTATGACGAGGCGCTGAGCGCCGTGAGCGTCGGCCGGCAGATGCACGGCGACTCGGCCCTGACCCACTTCGACGGGCTGGGGATCTACCGGCTGCTGGCGCTCATCCCCGACAGCGCCGACCTGCGGCGGTTCGTCACCGAGTCGCTGGGCGAGCTGGCGACGGACGACTCGCCGGAGTACGCCGACCTGCGTCAGACCCTCGGCATCCTGATCGACACCAACCTGAATGTCGCGGAGACCGCGCGCCGGCTGTTCTTCCACTACAACACGCTGCGCTACCGCATCGTGAAGCTGGAGAAGATGCTCGGCCCGTTCACGACGGACCCGCAGCTGCGGCTCACCCTGGCGCTGGCCCTGAAGGTGCACCAGATGCGCGGCATCTGACCGCCTGCCCTTCCACCTGCCCTTCGCGCCCTTCGCGCCCTTCGCGCCCCTCGCGCCCCTCGCGCCGTTCGCGCCCTTCCCATCCCCGGGTTTCGGACCCCCCGCCATGCGGGAACTATGAACCATGGCCCCTACCTCGCACGACGAGACCGAGCGCAAGTACGACGTCGACGACGCGGCCATCGTGCCCGCTCTCACCGAGGTCGACAGTGTGGCGGCCGTGGGCCAGGCCGTCACGTACGACCTCGAGGCGGTCTACTTCGACACCGCGGGGCTCGACCTGGCTCGCCATCGCGTGACCCTGAGGCGTCGCACCGGTGGGCCTGACTCGGGCTGGCACCTCAAGCTCCCTGCGCGGGGGGACACCCGCACCGAGGTACGGCTGCCGCTCGATACGCCACCGCTCAACCCTGCGCCGGACGCCGCTGGACCACGCGACCCTGCGCCGGACGCCCTTGGACCACGCGAAGGAGTGGGACGGTCTCGGGAGGGCCAGGCGCCCGGGACGCCTGAGGTACCGGCAGCGCTCCTGGGCCCGGTGCGGGCCATCGTCCGGGACCGCGCACTCGAACCCGTCGCCCGGCTGCACACCAGGCGCCTCGCCTACACCCTCCGGGACGACCGGGCCACCGACCTCGCCGAGCTCTCCGACGACACGGTCACGGCGGAGCGCCTCGTCGCAGAGCCGGTTGTCCAGCACTGGCGCGAGTGGGAGGTGGAGCTCGTCGACGGCAGCGAAGCCCTGCTGGACGCCGTCGAGGAGGTCCTCCTGGCCGGCGGCGCCGCCCCCGCCAAAGCCCGGTCCAAGCTGGCCCGGACCCTCGGCGATGCGGTGCGCCCTCCCGACGAGCAGCCCCCTCCGACGACCTCGCAAGCGGCACCGCCGCCGACGTACTCCGCGCCCACCTGGCGAACCACACCGCGAGCCTCTGGGAGCAGGACGCGAGGGTGCGTGACGACCAGCCCGGGGCGATCCACAAGTTCCGCATCGCCGCACGGCGGCTGCGCTCAGCCCTGACCACCTACCGCCCCCTCTTCCAGGCCGGTTCGGTCGATCCGCTGCGAGACGAGCTCCGCTGGCTCGGGCGGACGCTGGGCAGCGCCCGCGACGCGCAGGTGCTGCGCGAACGGCTGGACGAGCTTCTCGACTCCCAGCCCCCCGAGCTCGTCCTCGGCCCGGTCGCCTCGAGGATCGACGGCGACCTCACGTACGCCTACCGAGACGGACGCGAGCGGTCCCTGGCGCTGCTCGAAAGCGAGCGGTACTTCCGGCTCCTGGACTCCCTCGATGACCTCGTCGAGTCACCGCCGCTGCTCCCCGAAGCCGGGCAACCGGCATCGGAGGTGCTGCCCCGGCTACTGGCCCGGGACACCAAACGGCTACGCCGCGCCGTGCGAGCGGCCAAGGCGGCAGACCACCCCGACCAGCGCGACCCGGCACTGCACGAGGCGCGGAAGAAGGCGAAGCGGCTGCGCTACGCCGCCGACTCCACCGTGCCGGTCTTGGGGAAGCGAGCCGAGAAGCTCAGCGCGGCGGCCAAGCGGGTCCAGAACGCGCTCGGGCTCCACCAGGACGCGATCGTCGCCCGACGCAGGCTCCGCGAGTATGCCGTGCAGGCGCACCTTGCCGGGGAGAACGGCTTCACGTTCGGCCGACTCCATGCCCTCGAGGAGTGGCGTGCCGAAGAAGCGCGGCAGGCCTTCCGCAAGGCCTGGAAGAAGACCCCGCGCCGGAGGATCCGGCGCTGGGTCACCGAGTAGCCCGCCCAGGCGACGTCGTCTGCCGGCCGCGCGCCGAAGGCGACGAAACGGGCCGTGCCGCGCCTCCACGGCATACAGCGCGCGTCCACGGCATACAGCGCGCGTCCACGGCATACAACGTGAGTGCCGCAGGCCAGGCCTCGGCGGGCAAGGGCCGGCAGCGCGCTGCGCATCGCGCAGGGTGTGACGAAGGAAATGCCGCGTGTCATAGCAACATTTGCCCAACGCACCATGCCGCTCTGGCGCTAGGTTGCGCCCTATCCCGCAAGGGGGTGTGAGCCACGCCATATCAGATGGCGTGCGCGCAACCGTGCGCAGTCCTGCGCAGAAGGAGTCGGCATGTCCTTGGGTTTGGGTTGGAGGCTGCATGGTGACGGGCGCACCATGGGCCCGGACGACGTCGTCGCCCCCGACGAGCGTCTGTCCTGGGGCAAGACCGTAGGTCTTGGAGCCCAGCACGTCGTCGCGATGTTCGGCGCGACCTTCGTCTTCCCGCTGATCATGGGCCTCAACGCCCAGCTCGCGATCATGATGAGCGGTATCGCCACGATCTGCTTCCTGCTGATCGTCCAGGGCAGGGTGCCCAGCTACCTCGGCACCTCCGCCTCGTTCGTCAGCGGGGTCGCGGCGATCCGGGCCCAGGGCGGCGACTCCGCAAGGGTCACCGGCGCGATCCTCGTCGCCGGCGTCGTCCTCGCCCTCGTCGGTGTCCTCATCCACTTCATGGGCTCGGGCGTCCTCCACCGGGTGCTGCCCCCGGTCGTGACCGGCGCCGTCGTCATGCTCATCGGGTTCAACCTGGCCCCGGTGGTCGCCAACATCTACTGGCCGCAGGACCAGTGGGTCGCCCTGCTCGTGATGGCCTTCACGATCGCCTGCGCCGTCGCGTTCAAGGGCTTCATCGGCCGCATCGCCGTCTTCCTCGCGCTCGTCTTCGGCTACATCCTGTCGTGGATCTTCGACCAGGTGTTCGGCAGGATCACGGCGTTCGACCCCGCGGCCGGCAAGGAGACCACCCACTTCCGCACCAACTTCGACAGCGTCTCCGCCGCCGACTGGATCGGCTTTCCGCCGCACACCAGCATCGTGGGCGGCAAGGAGATCGTCGGCTGGCACGCACCCTCCTTCTCTGCGGCCGCGATCCTGCTGGTCCTTCCCGCGGTGATCGCGCTCATCGCAGAGAACACCGGCCACGTCAAGGCCGTCGCCGAGATGACCGGCCACGACCTCGACCCGGTCATGGGCCGCGCCATCGCGGCGGACGGCGTGGGCACCGCGCTCGCGAGCGTCGTCGGCGGCTCACCCACGACCACCTACGCCGAGAACATCGGCGTCATGGCCGCCACCCGCGTCTACTCGACCGCCGCCTACTACGTCGCGGCGCTGGTCGCCATCCTGTTCGGCCTGTCACCGAAGTTCGGCGCGCTGGTGGCGTCGACACCGGGCGGCGTCCTCGGCGGAATCACCGTCGTCCTCTACGGCATGATCGGCCTTCTGGGTGCCAAGATCTGGATCGAGAACGGCGTCGACTTCGGCAACCCGATCAACCTCGTCCCGATCGCGGCCGGCATCGTCATGGGCATCGGCAACGTGTCGCTGAAGTTCACGAAGGACTTCTCGCTCTCGGGCATCGCACTCGGCACGATCGTCGCCGTCGGTGCCTTCCACCTGGCCAAGGCGCTGGCCCCAGGGGAGCTGCGGAGACGCCACGAGGGCGCCCTGATCGTCGCCGGAGGCCATGAGACGTACGGCGACAGCGACGGGATCGACGACCTCGACCAGGACGACCGGCCCTAGCCGGCCCACCCAGCCGCGCGGGTCCCCGACCGCGGTCGGGGACCCGCGCGCTTTCCCCGCGCGCGGCCCTCCCGGACCCACGGCATAAATTGCCAAAGGAAACCGTCCACCGTGCAGCCAACCACCTAGTGGCAGCCCGATGCAGGAGGCAGGATCAGTCCGGTGAAGCCCGCGCCATTCGCCTACCACGCGCCGCGCTCCGTCGAGGAAGCCGTGGCCGTGCTGGCGGAGGTCGGCCACGACGGGAAGGTCCTCGCGGGCGGGCAGAGCCTCATCCCGATCCTGTCCATGCGCCTGGCCTCCCCCGCCCACCTCGTCGACATCAACCAGGTCGCCGGCCTCGACACCATCGACGTGGTCGAGGGAGCGGTGCGAGTGGGCGCGCTGGTGCGGCATGCGCAGCTGGAGCGGAGCACTGAGGCGTATGCCGTGCAGCCGGCGCTGCGCCAGGCGCTGCGGCATGTGGCCCACCCGGTGATCCGGAACCGGGGCACGACCGTCGGCTCCCTGGCGCATGCCGACGCCGCGGGTGAGATGCCCGCGATCCTGGCCCTGACCGACGGCGTGGTCGAGGCGGTCGGTGCCTCCGGCGCCCGGGAGATCGCGGCGTCCGACTTCTTCCTGGGCGCCCTCGAGACCTCGCTCGCACCCGACGAGCTGGCGGTGGCGGCAGTGTTCGGGACGTTCGGCGCCGGGACATGGACGGCGTTCGCCGAGACCGCCCGGAGGTCTGGCGACTACGCCCTTGCCGGGGTCGCAGCGGCGGTGACCCTCACGGACGGCGTGATCACTCATGCGCGGGCGTCGTTCGTGTCCCTGACCGAGGTGCCGTCGGTGCTCGACGTGACCGAGACGGTCAAAGGCTTCGAGCCTGCTGCCGCGGACTGGTCCGAGGCAGCGGACGCCGTGCGCGCCCACGTGGCGCCGGAGTCCGACATCCACGCCACGGCCGACTACCGCAGGATGCTGGCTGGCGAGCTCGCCCGCGGGGTGCTGGCCGAGGCCGCCGCCGGCGCTCGCCAGACCGCAGCACCGGACCAGACTCCCGCCGAGACGAAGGAGCGACCCGCATGACCGAGACCATTTCGGCGGAAGCGGTGCACGAGGTCACCGTGCGGGTCAACGGCGTGGCACGCACGGCCGCGGTCCCGGCCCGCAGGCTGCTCTCCGACTTCCTGCGTCACGACCTGCGGCTGACCGGCACCCATGTCGGCTGCGAGCACGGGGTGTGCGGCGCGTGCACGGTCCTCATCGACGGCCAGCCGATGCGGTCCTGCCTCATGTTCGCGGTGCAGGCTGCCCATCACGAGGTCACCACCGTCGAAGGGCTTGCAGGGAAGTCGGCCGGCCCCAGGACACCAGCGGGCGGGCGCACCGGCTCCCCGACGACCACCGCCTCCACCACTACGACCACCACCATGAGCCCGGTACAGCAGGCCTTCACCGAATGCCATGGCCTCCAGTGCGGCTTCTGCACACCGGGGTTCCTCACCACGGTCACCGCCTACCTCGAGGATCACCCGCACCCCACCGAGGCCGAGGCCCGCGAGGCCATCTCGGGCAACCTGTGCCGCTGCACGGGCTACCAGAACATCGTCAAGTCCGTGCTTCGTGCAGCGGAGATCAGGGCCGAGCGCGACACCGTCGTGTCGGTTCGGGCGGCCGAGGGCGGATCGGCGTGACCACGCAGATGTTCGGCGCGCCGGTCCAGCGCCGGGAGGACCCGAGGCTCGTCACCGGAGGCGGGAGGTACCTCGACGACCTGGGTCAGACGGCATACGCCGCCGCCTTCGTCCGCAGCCCGCACGCCCACGCGCGCATCACCGACATCGACGTGACCGACGCCCTCGACATCGACGGGCTGGTCTCCATCTACACCCACGAGGACCTGCCGGAGCGGGTGGGCGAGCCGCTGCCACTCCTCATCCCGCACCCCAGCCTCACCCATCCGCGCACCGGCTACGCCCTGGCCAGGGACGAGGTCAACCACGTCGGCGAAGCGGTCGCCATGGTCGTGGCGACCGACCGCTACGCAGCCGAGGACGCCTGCGAGCGCATTCGGGTCGCCTACGAGCAGCTGCCCGTCGTGGCCTCCATCGAGGCGGCGCGCGACGGCGCCGAGCTGGTCCACGACGACGTTCCCGCCAACGTTTCCGCCCACCTCGTGCAGGAGGTCGGCGACGTCGACGCCGCGCTGGCCGCCGCGCCGCACACCCTCACGCTCGACCTCGCCATCGAGCGCAGCGCCTCCACCCCTTTGGAGGGCAAGGGCGTCTATGCCGTGTGGGACGCCGACGAGGAACGGCTGCGAATGTGGTCGTCCACCCAGACGACGACCGGCGTCCGGGCCGCCGTCGCCGCCAAGCTCGGGCTGCCGCTGGAGAAGGTCGACTGCGTGGCGCCGGACGTCGGCGGCGGGTTCGGGGTGAAGATCGTGCACCCGTGGCCGGAGGAGGTGCTCGTGCCCTGGGCAGCGCGGCTGCTCGAGCACGACGTCAAGTGGACCGAGGACCGGCGCGAGCACTTCGTCTCCTCGGCGCACGAGCGGGGCCAGCTGCAGCAGGTGACCGTCGGCTTCGACGCCGAGGGCCGGCTGCTGGGCCTCGACGTCCGGCTGTGGCACGACAACGGGGCGTACACGCCCTACGGGATCATCGTCCCGATCATCACGTCGACCCAGCTGCTGGGGCCGTACAAGCCCCGGGCCTACCGCTGCGAGTTCTGGTCGCTCTACACCAACACGGTGCTGGTGACCCCCTACCGCGGCGCGGGGCGCCCTCAGGGCTGTTTCGCGATGGAGCGGACGATGGACGCCATCGCCGATGTGCTCGGCCTGGACCGCACGGAGGTGCGGGCCCGCAACTTCATCCAGCCCGAGGAGATGCCCTACGACCACGGGCTGATGTTCCAGGACGGGCGGCCGCTGAAGTACGACTCCGGGGACTTCCCCGCCACCCTCGACAAGCTCAAGGCCCTCGTGGGCTGGGACGACTTCGCCGGCTACCGCGCCGAGGCCGAGGCCGCGGGGCGCCGGGTCGGGCTGGGCATCGGCTGCTACGTCGAGGGCACGGGGGTCGGGCCCTACGAAGGCGGGCACATCCAGGTCGAGACCTCGGGGCGGGTGAACGTCGCCACCGGGCTCACGACGCAGGGCCAAGGGCACCAGACGGTGCTGGCGCAGATCGTGGCCGACGAGCTCGGCGTCCCGATCGAGAGCGTCTCGGTCACCACCGGCGACACCCGCCGCATGGGGTATGCCGTGGGCACGTTCGCCTCGCGTGCAGCGGTCATGAGCGGTAACGCCGTCGCGCTGGCCGCCCGGGTGGTCCGCACCAAGGCCCTCCGGATCGCCGCCGACGCGCTGGAGGTCAGCTCGGACGACCTGGAGATCGTCGACGGGGTCGTGCGGGTCAAGGGGGCTCCCGCGACCTCGATGCCGCTGGGGACCGTGGCCGTGCTGTCCAACCCGCTGCGCTACGCCTTCGACGAGGCGACCAAGGCGGCGACCCAGTTCGCCGGCGCGTTCGACCCCGACAAGCCGCCCGTCGCCGACGACGACGAGCCCGGCCTGGAGGGACGCGACTTCTACTCCCCCACCCAGGCGACGTTCGCCAACGGCATGCACGCCGCCATCGTCGAGACCGACCCGGTCACCGCCGAGATCCGGATCGTGCGCTACTGCGTCGTCCACGACTGCGGCCCCATGATCAACCCGATGATCGTCGAGGGCCAGGTCCACGGCGGGGTGGCGCAGGGCGTCGGCGGAGCGCTGTACGAGCGGATGGTCTATGACGAGTCCGGCCAGCTGCTCAACGCGTCGTTCATGGACTTCCTGATGCCCTACGCCTCCGAGGTGCCGTTCATCGAGACCGACCACCTCGAGACGCCCTCGCCACTGAACCCGCTCGGCATCAAGGGCGCGGGCGAGGCGGGATGCATCCCGGTGTCTGCCGTGATCGCCTCCGCCATCGAGGACGCCGAGGGCTTCCCGATCACCTCCATGCCCATCTCACCGGTCGAGCTCTGGGAGCTGCGCCAGCGCCACGCAGCCGGCGAGATCCCCTCGCTCCGCCGCACCGCCCCGCAGGAGACCGCGTCATGAAGATCGCCGGCACCGCCCGCCTCGCCGCCCCGCCGGACCAGGTGTGGGATGCCTTCCACGACCCGGCGATCCTGGCCCTCTGCCTCCCCGGCTGTGAGTCGCTCACCGAGACCGGCGTGCATCAGTACGACATGACCGTGACCGCAGGGGTCGCCGCCATCAAGGGCACCTACGACGGGACGGTCGCGCTCCACGAACCCGAGCGGCCCGGCTCGTTCACGATGAAGGCGTCCGGGGCGGGCAGTCCCGGCACCGTCGACGCGCACGTCCGGGTGGCCTTGGCACCCCACCCGGAGGGCGGCACGCACCTGACCTATGACGCGGATGCTGCAGTGGGCGGCATGATCGGTGGCGTCGGCCAGCGCATGCTGACCAGCGTCACCCGCAAGATGGCGGGCCAGTTCTTCACCGCGGTCGACCTCCACCTCGCGGGAGCCCTCCCGGAGGCCGCTGGTGTGCCGGCCATCGGGGCGCCCCCGGCCATCGGGGCGCCCCCGGCCATCGGGGCGGCCCCGGTCACAGGCGCGCCACCGACGGGAGGCGCCCCAGCGCCCGTTCCCACCACGGGAGGTGTCGGGACCGTCTATGCCGGCCGGCCGGCATACCCCTCCGCTGCCGGCACGCGCATGAAGGACTTCGCGCTCGGTGTGGCAACCGGTGGTCTCGTCGCGATCGCCGGGGTTATCGTCGGAGCAGTGATCGGAGGCCGCTGATGCGCGCATTCACCGCTGCTGCCGTGCAGATCGCGCCGGTGCCCGGACCGCTGTCGCCCGAGGTCGTGCGCAAGAACCTCGACAAGTGCGTCGACTACGCCCGCCGCTGCGTCGGTGCGACCGGTGCCGAGCTCGTGGTGCTTCCGGAGTCGGCGACAACCGGCTTCACGCCGGACTGCCCGGTCGAAGAGCTGTGGGACCTCGTGTCCCAGATCCCCGGGCCGATGACCGAGCCGATCCAGGCCGTGGCGCGCGACCTCGGCGTCTACATCTGCTTCGGCACCTACGAGCGCGGGTCGCGGCGGGGCCTCGTCTACAACGCGGCCGTGCTGGTGGGCTCCTCCGGGACCGTCCTCGGGGTCTACCGCAAGACGCACCCGTTCGTGTCGGAGCATGTCGGCACCGGCGGCTGGGTCACCCCTGGCGACACCGTGGCGGTGGTCGAGACCCGGCTCGGCAAGATCGGGATGATCGTGTGCTTCGACGGCGACTACCCCGAGCTGTGCCGCATCCAGGCGGTGCAAGGGGCGGAGGTGATCTGCCGCCCGTCGGCGCTGCTGCGGTCGGCCGACATCTGGGAGCTGACCTCTCGGGCCCGGGCCTACGACAACCACGTCTATGTCATCGGGGCCAATGCCACCGGGGTCGACGCGGCGGGCGTGCTCTACTTCGGCAACTCGCACATCGTGACCCCGAACGCCCACGTGCTCGCCAAGGCCGCCTCGCACGAGGGCTGGGTGTCGGCGCGGCTCGACCCTGAGGAGGCGCTTCGGTCCCTGACGCCGGGCTCGAACATCGGCCAGGGGTTCGACCACCTCCGCGACCGCAACCTCGCCCTGATCAAGAAGCACCGCGACGAGCTGGAGTCGCCCGCGCACACGCACTTCCCGCACTGACGGCCGGGTCGACCCGCTGCTGCGGCAGGATGACCCCATGGCGGACGACGCGCGGACCGCGACGCGGGTGGACTTCAGCGGCGGACCGGTCGCGGGCGACCTCCCAGCTTCATGGATCCATGGCGCCCGGCCGGGGACGGCATCCGACGACCCGCCGATCCAGGTCCATCGGGTCGATGAGCACACGCTGATCCTCCGCCAGAGCAAGGCCCTGACCTACGAGGCTCCGTTCCTCAACCTGCTGTTCGGCAACGACTGCGCGCTCCTGCTCGACACCGGCGATGTGGCCGACCCGCAGCGGATGCCCCTCCGCGTCACGGTCGACGGCCTGGTCGGCGAGTGGCTCGCGAAGCACCCACGGGACAGCTACCGGCTGGTCGTCGCGCACACGCACAGCCACGACGACCATGTCCGCGGCGACGGCCAGTTCGCCGGCCGTCCCAACACGGTGGTGGTGGGGCACGAGCCGGACGCGGTGGCGGCGTTCTTCGGGTTCACTGCGTGGCCGCGCGAGACCGTCCCGTTCGACCTCGGCGGCCGGGTCCTCGAGGTCACCGGTATCCCGGGCCACGAGGCCGCGTCCATCGCCATCTACGACCCGTGGACCGGTTTCCTCCTCACCGGCGACACCGTGTACAGGGGGCGGCTCTACGTCGAGGACCCCGGGGCGTTCCGGACCAGCCTGGATGCCCTCGCAGCCGTGGCTGACCTGCGGTCCGTGACGGCCGTCCTCGGCTGCCACATCGAGATGACCCAGGTCCCCCGACGCGACTACCCACGCGGCACGAAGTACCAGCCTGACGAGCCGCCCCTGGAGCTGACGGTGGCCGACCTGCGTGCCATCCGCGATGCCGCACAGGCGGTGGGCGATCGGCCCGGCGCCCACCGGTTCGACGACTTCTCGATCTTCGTCGGACGCTGTGCCCTGCCGATGGCCTGGCAGTCGGTCAGGCTCTGGGCACAGACCCTGAGGAGCCGCACTGGGCTCGGCGTCGGGGCGGCCATCGAGCGCTGACCGCAGGCGTGCCCCGGTCGCTCGCGGGTTCCACCGCTCGCCGACCGGTCCCGTCAGGGGCAAGACTGGCGCCATGGACTGGACGCTCGAAGTCGTCGTGCTGCCCGTGAGCGACCTCGGTCGCTCGATCGCCTTCTACCGGGACCAGGTGGGGTTCCACCTCGACCACCACACCACCAACGAGTTCATGGACGTCGCGCAGCTCACGCCGCCAGGCTCCGGCTGCTCGATCGTGATGGGCACGCTGCCCGCCCAGAACGAGATGGCGCCCGGCTCGATGCGAGGGCTCCAGCTCGTCGTGGCCGACGCTGCGGCCGGCCGCCACGAGCTCATGGACCGGGGCGTGGAGTGCAGCGAGATCACGGTGTTCGACGACCGCGACGGCGGGACCTTCTTCGGGTTCAGCGACCCCGACGGCAACACCTGGGCGGTGCAGCAGATCAGGGCCCGCGCCGACAAGCCGTTGATCCCGACCGACCAGCGCGGCCGGTTCGCCGAGTGAGCCGGGCAGTATGCCGGCAGGCGCGGCACGAGGCGACCGGTCGGCATACGCTCGCCGCGTGACCCCCACCCAGCCGCTCCCGAGCGCCCGCCCGCACGAGCAGGGAGTCGACGCCGCCGGTGTGCTCGCCTTCCTCGACGCCGCCGAGCTCGGCGGCCACGAGCTGCACAGCCTCGTCGTCGCGCGGCACGGGCACGTGGTGGCGCAGGGCTGGTGGGCTCCGTACTCCGCCGGACGGGTGCACTTGATGTACTCGCTGAGCAAGTCGTTCACGGCCACGGCGGTCGGGCTGCTCGTCGACGCGGGACAGCTCGACCTCGACGCGCGCGTGTTCGACCTGGTGCCCACGGGCGGCCTGCCGGTCCCCTCGCGCTACCGGACGCTCACCGTGCGGCACTGCCTGAGCATGGCGACCGGTCACCTGGCCGAGGCGTTCGACGCATCGATGCAGCGTGCGCTGCTGGAGCCCGCAGCCGAGGGCGTCGACCCGGTGGTGCGGGCCATCCTCGCGCGGCCGCCGGACCGCGAGCCGGGCACCGTCTTCGCCTACAACCAGGTCGCCACCTACCTGGTCGCCGCCGTGGTGCGAGCGGTCGTCGGAGGGCCGCTGCTGGACTGGCTGCGGCCCCGGCTGCTCGACCCGATCGGCATCGAGGAGGCACTCTGGCACCGCACCGCCCTCGGCCACGAGCTGGGCTTCAGCGGCCTCCATGTGGACACCGGGGCGGTGCTCGCCCTGGGGCAGCTGTACCTCTCCGACGGCCGGCTGGGCGACCGCCAGCTGATCTCCCCGGAGTGGGTGCGCGCGGCCGTCACGCCCTCCGGCCTGCCCAACCACGACGAAGGCGCTCAGCCGGACTGGCGCCGCGGCTACGGCTTCTCGTTCTGGACGTCGCGACACGGCTACCGCGGGGATGGCGCGTACGGCCAGTTCGCCCTCGTGCTGCCGGAGCAGGACGCGGTCGTGGCCATAACGGCTGAGGACGACGACATGCAAGGCGTGCTCGACCTGGTCTGGGAGCACCTCGTCCCTGCCCTCGGCCGCGGCGGCGATGGGGCGGCCGATGACGTCCTCGCCGAGCGGCTGGCAGGCGTGGCGATCCCGGCGCTCGGCTCGGCCGGCTCGGGCGGCGGCCCGCGGGAAGAGCGGTGGATCCCCCACGACGACGACCTCGGGCCCGGTCTGTCCGCCGTCATCGTGACCTCGGCGGGGCAGGACCAGGGGCAGCACCAAGGGCAGGCCCAGGGCCAGGCCCAGACGCAGGACCAGACCCTGGAGCTGGAGCTGCACGCGCGCGACGGTGGTGTGCACCGGGTGCTCGTCGGCGACGGCCACTGGGCCGAGTCGGTCCTGGCCCGCGACCAGTGGGTCCTGCCGGTCGTCGCCAGCGGCGGGTGGGCCGCCGACGGCAGCTTCGCGGCGGACGTGCGCGTCATCGAGACCCCGCACACCATCCAGGTCCGTGCCACGCCTGCCGGCGCGGCGCGGGTCAGGTGGCGCAGGCCGCCGTTGACGGCGTCCGATCCCTTCCTCAGCGCGGTCCGCCAGAAGGCCGTGGAGGTCTGAGGCCGTATCCGGCTGCGGGGGCGCCTGTGGGCACCACCCGGCACACCACCCCCTCGCCGTTGGCAACATCTGCCAAGGCGCCCGCCGCAGGCAGGCCGGTTGAATCGCACGCATGGCTCAGCCCGTGACCAGCAGACGGATCCGGATCGGCATCGACACCGGTGGCACGTTCACCGACGTCGTCGCCTTCGACGAGGACACAGGCGAGCTGACCACCACCAAGACACCCAGCACGCCGGCCGACCCCGCGGACGGTTTCATCACTGGCGTGCACAAGATCCTCGAGCTGGTCGGGGCGAGCAGCGCCGACGTCACCGCCTTCTCCCATGGCACCACCGTCGCGACGAACCAGCTGCTCGAGGGGAAGATCGGCGAGCTCGGCTTCATCACCACCGAGGGGTATGAGTTCATCCTCGAGATCGCGCGCCAGGCCGTTCCCGAGGGCTACGGCAACTCCTACTTCTGGGTCAAGCCGCCCCGCATCGTCCCAGCGGACCTGGTCAAGACCGTTGGCGGCCGGATGGACTTCGAGGGCCGCGAGATCCGGCCTTTCGACGAGCAGGGCGCCCGGGTCGCGGCCCGCTGGTTCCGCGACCGCGGCATCGCCACCATTGGCGTCTGCTTCCTCCACTCCTACGCCAACGACGAGCACGAGCGGCGGATGCGGGAGGTCCTGCGGCAGGAGCACCCCGAGGCGATCGTGTCGATCTCCAGCGAGGTACTGCGTGAGTACCGCGAGTACGAGCGGTCGATGACCACCCTGGTCGACGCCGCGGTGAAGCCCAAGGTCTCTCGCTACGTCGCCAACATCGCGCAGCGCCTTCGCACCGACTTCGCCGACGTCGGCGAGCCCACGGACGTCGGCGAGCCCACCGGGGTAGGGGGGGCCACCGACGTCGGAAAGGTCACCGCGGTCGGGGGGGCCACGGGGGGCGGAGCCCCCCGTGCGTCGTTCTACATCATGAAGTCCAACGGCGGCGTGCTCTCCGCCGACGAGGTGGTCCACCAGCCCATCACCACCGTGCTTTCCGGCCCCGCAGCCGGGGCGCTCGGCGCGGCGCTGGTCGCCCATCGGGCCGGTTTCGCCAAGGTGCTCACGTGCGACGGCGGCGGCACCTCGACCGACGTCAGCGTGGTCCTCGACGGCGAACCCACCCTGACCACCGAGGGCAGCGTGGGCGCCTACCCAAGCAAGATCCCCATGATCGACGTGGTCACCGTCGGCGCGGGTGGTGGCTCCATCGCCTGGATCTCGCGCGAGGGGACGCTCAAGGTCGGGCCACAGTCGGCGGGCGCCGACCCTGGCCCGCTCTGCTACGCCAAGGGCGGCACGCAGCCGACCATCACCGACGCCCATGTGGTGCTGGGTCGCATTCCCCCACATCTGCTCGGCGGCGAGATCCCGCTCGACGTCGACGCCGCCCGCACCGGCATCGAGGCCCTGGCCGACCGCCTCGGCCTCGACGCCGACCGCTGTGCCACCGGCATCCTCGAGATCTCCGCGTGGAACCAGGCCAACGCCCTGCGTCAGGTCAGTGTCAAGCGCGGGCTCGACGTCCGCGACTTCATGCTCACGACCTTCGGCGGCTCCGGCTCGCTGCTCGCCTGCCGGCTGGTCGACATCCTCGACCTCGCCGGCGTCGTGGTCCCGAAGAACCCGGGCAACGTCTCGGCGTTCGGCCTGCTCACCGTCGACGTCAAGAACGACTACGTCCAGACCAGGGTCGCCAAGCACGTCTCGCTCGACCATGCCGCGGTGCAGAGGACCTTCGACGACCTGACCGACCGGGCGGCGACAGCCCTGGACGGAGAGGGCTTCACACCGGACACGCAGAGGTTTGCCCGCACGGTTGACCTGCGCTACTTCGGACAGGCGTTCGAGGTGCGGGTCCCTGCACCGGACGGCGCGGTCGACGAGGGGTATGCCGGCCACGTCGCCTCCGCGTTCCATGACGCGCACCGGGCGCTCTACGGCTACGACTTCCGCGACGACCCCCGGCAGCAGGTGGAGTGGGTGAACCTGCGCGTCACGGGCGTGGGGCCGATCACCCGCCCCGAGCTGCGACCCATCCGGGCCGCTGGCGACGAAGGAAAGGCCACGGTCGACGACCGCGCTCGCACGTCGACCCGCGTGGTGTGCTTCGACGCGGACGACGGCTACGTCGACACCCGCATCTACTGGCGACCGCACCTGCGCGCCGGCGACGTCATCAGGGGGCCGGCCGTCGTCGAGGAGTTCGGCGCGACGGTCCCGGTCCACCCCGGGTTCGTGATGCGCGTCGACACCCTGGGCAACCTCGTCATCACCCGTGGAGCCGCGTCGCACGAGCCTGGCCCCACGGAGAGGAGAGACGCGTGAACCACGTGAACACCGCGCCGTTCGGGGGCAACACGGGAGGCGGAGCCCCCCGTGGGTACCAGCATGGCCAGCGGCTCACGCAGCGGGGGACAGCCGTCGACCCGATCCTCGTCGAGATCGTCCAGGGCACGCTCGCCAGCGTGGAGAAGGAGGTGGAGACCGCCATCGCCCGCACCAGCCGCTCTCCGATGATCAGGGACGCGCACGACTTCCGGGCCGGCATACACGACCGGCAGCTGCGAAAGCTCACCGGCCGCTCCTACTCCGCCCTCGTCCACCCGATCGCCCGCGACTTCCCCCTGGACGAGATGCGCGAGGGCGACGTCTTCTTTCACAACGACGTCTACGAGTCCGAGGGCGGCATCGGCCATCTCCCCGATCTGTGCGTGACCGTCCCGGTCTTCCACGACGGTCAGGTGGTCGCGTTCGTGCAGGCCTTCGGCCACCACGACGACATCGGCGGCGCCGTGCCGGGGTCCATGCCGAGCCACGCCACCACGGTCTTCGAGGAGGGCCTGCTCGTGCCCCCCATCAAGCTGTGGGACGCGGGTGTGCCCAACCAGTCCGCGTTGCGGATCATGACCCGCAACTCCCGAATGCCCGAGAGCCTCGCCGCTGACCTCGACGCC
The DNA here is from genome assembly GCA_035691065.1 of Dermatophilaceae bacterium. Classification (GTDB taxonomy): domain Bacteria; phylum Actinomycetota; class Actinomycetes; order Actinomycetales; family Dermatophilaceae; genus DASSJT01. The sequence goes on along the minus strand of DASSJT010000114.1, from coordinate 14,192 downwards.
GAGTGCTCGGCCTGCCTCATGGGGGCACGCCGGCTGGCCGACCTCTTCGAGCGTTACGGCCGAGCCACGGTGGAAGCGGCCTTCGACACGATCCTCGACCAGACGACCGAGACCTACCGCCGCGAGATCCTCTCCAAGATCCCGGACGGCACCTACGTGTGGGAGGACTACGCCGAGCACGACGGCGTCGACGAGCCCCGGCTGCACACCCAGCGGATCACCCTCACCAAGACCTCCACCGGCGGACCCGGCCAGCCGGACCAGTATCCCGACGGCGGTCCCAGGCTGGTCATCGACTTCACCGGGACGGCACCACAGGCCCGGGGGCCGATCAACCACTGTGGCGACTACGTCGGCGGCAACTTCCTGAAGAAGTGGCTGGCACCGATCCTGCGCAACCTGGCCGACACGCCCGAGCGCATGGCCGAGCTCGACGTCAACGAGGGCGTCGTGCCGCTCATCGAGATGCGCTTCCCGGAGAAGGGCACCCTGCTCACGCCGATCTTCCCCGCACCGACCAACGCGCGAACGTTCGTCATCCTGCGCCTGCTCGGCGTGCTGGCGGGTGTCGTCGCGAAGGCGGTCGACGGACGGATGCCTGCCGACCAGGAGACGATTCGCTACACCGGGGTCTACGGCAAGGACCGAGACGGCCAGGACTACCTGATGCGCGAGGTGCTCGGGGGCGGCTCCGGCGGCCGCTACTACGCCGACGGCGAGGACACGATCCACGTCGTGCCCGACTCGAGAAACCTGCCCACGGAGTTCACCGAGAGCCGGTTCCCGTTCGTCGTCGAGCGGCTCGGGCTCGCGGTCGACTCCGGCGGTCCGGGGCGGTACCGCGGCGGCCTGGGGTACGAGAAGCACATCCGGATGCTCAAGGACGCCAGCTTCATGTCCATCGCCGACCGCTCCATCCTCGCCTGCTGGGGGGTCAAGGGAGGCAGGGCGGGTATGCCGTTCAGCGTCACCGTCGACGTCGGTGGACACGACGAGCGCGAGGTCGACGCCCTGGCCGACGCCGAGCCGGTGAGGGCAGGCCAGGTCATCCGGATCCGCACGACGGGCGGCGGCGGCTGGGGCGACCCGCTGGAACGTCCCTACGACGCGGTCGAGCGCGACCTGCGCTGGGGAAAGGTGTCCTTCGAGGGCGCCAGGCGAGACTATGGCGTGGTGGCAGGAGGCACGAAGGACCAGCCCGTCGTCGACGGGCCTGCCTCCGACGCCCTGCGCGCCGAGATCCGCGCCGCCCGGCCTCCCCGGGAGCCGTTCTTCGACCGCGGCCCGGGCTATGCCCGGCTCGCCGGCGGCCAGACGGCGGCCGCGGTCGACTGGAGGTGAGCCTGGAGTTGAGTACCGACGGACCGGTGCTGGTCATCGGCGCGGCCGGCAAGACCGGCAGCGCCGTCAGCCGGGTCCTGCTGGCCCGCGGAGTGCGGGTGCGGGCTGCGGTCCGCGCGGGGTCGCCACGGCGCCTCGGGTATGCCGTCGACCCGAGTCACCGGATCGAGGTGGACCTGGTCTCTGGCTCGGGGCTCGCAGCGGCGATGGACGGCGCGTCGGCGGTCTACCACCTCGCTCCCAACATGCATCCCGACGAGGTGGGAATCGCCGAGCGGGTCCTCGCGGCAGCAGCCCACGCCGGGATTCCGCGGTTCGTGTTCCACTCCGTGCTGCACCCCCACGACCATCGCATGCCGCACCACCTGCGCAAGGCGGACGCCGAGGAGGCCGTGCGTCGCTACCCGGCCGGCTGGACCATCCTCCAGCCGGCCGCTTACCACCAGAACCTGCTCCCGGCGGCCCTCGCCGGCCGCGTCGAGGTGCCGTACTCGCTCGACACGCCTTTCACGAACGTCGACGTCGGCGACGTCGCCCGCGTGGCGGCCCGCGTGCTCACCGAGCGGGGCCACCATGGGGCCACGTACGAGCTGGCCGGCCCTGAGTCGCTGACCGTCCGCGACCTGGCGGTCGTCGCGCGCGATGTCCTCCAGCAGGATGTCGAGGCGGTGCAGATCCCGCTCGAGACGTGGGCGCTCACCCAGGGAGCCGACCTCCCCGACCAGCCGCGCCATGACCTCATGGCCATGTTCACGGCATACGACCAGAGCGGTCTCTGTGGCAACTCCTGGGTGCTTGCGCACCTGCTCGGCCGGCCACCCACCACCTGGGCGCTCGCCCTCCGCGGAGAGGCCTGACCCGAACGGCGCGTCACGGCCGGCGGCCCGTGCCATGATGCGCGGGTCATGGACACCGAGCTGGTCGAGATCCGGGACTTCCTGGCGCGGCACGCGCCGTTCGACGCGCTGCCCAGGGCCACGCTGGACCGGCTGCCGGCGCGCCTCGAGGTGCGCTACTTCCGGCGTGGCAGCCAGATCCTCGGGATCGGCCAGGACACCGACGCGATGTTCGTGCTGCGGTCAGGAGCGGTGGACATCCGCGACCGCAACGGCGATCTCGTGGAGCGGGCCGAGTCCGGAACCTCTTTCGCCATGTCGCCCCTGCTGCAGGGGGCGCCGTCGGCCTACGAGTTCACGGCCATCGAGGACTCGCTGGCGCTGGCGGTTCCCGCGAAGGTCTTCCTCGACCTGTGCGCCGACGAGCCGGCGGCCAAGGCCTTCTTCGACCGACGGCACCGCCAGCGCATGAGCCAGGCCCTGGTCAGCTCCCAGCTGGGCGAGCGCACCGGCCCAGGGCTCAAGACGCAGGCCCGAGACCTGCTGCGTCGGCCGCCCGAGACCGCCAGCGCGGCGGTGAGCATCAGGGAGGCGGCCGAGACGATGCGGCGACGGGGCGTGTCTTCGCTCGTGCTGATGGACGAGCGAAGGGGGACTGCGGCCGACGCCGGCGGGCTCATCGGAATCGTGACCGACCGCGACCTGCGCAACCGGGTGCTGGCCGAGGGCCGGGACCCCTCCCAGCCGGTCTCGCACATCATGACCCCGGACCCCGTGACCGGGTCGGTCGACGCCCTTGCGTTCGAGCTCCTGATGGTGATGGTCGACCGCAACATCCACCACCTGCCGATCGTGGACGGTGACCAGGTGGTGGGGGTCGTCACCAGCACCGACCTGATGCGGCTGGAGAATGCCAACCCCATCTACCTGGTTGGCGACGTCCACAAGGCGGCCGCGCTCGACGACCTGGTCGCGTTCAGCCGCCGACTGCCCCAGGTCGTCCAGCAGCTCGTGGACGAGGCAGCCGCGCCCGACGACATCGGCCGCGTCGCCACCGCCGTCGGGGACGCGATCGGGCGGCGCCTGCTCGAGCTGGCGGAGGCCGGGCTGGGTGCTCCCCCGGTTCCGTACTGCTGGGTGGTGATGGGCTCCCAGGCGCGGCTGGAGCAGGCTCTGGGCAGCGACCAGGACCACGCCCTCATCCTGTCCGACGACGCCACGGCGGAGCACGACGACTACTTCCGCGCCCTGGCTGCAACGGTCAGCGACGGCCTCGCCGCCTGCGGCTACGGGTACTGCAGCGGCGAGGCGATGGCGACCAACCCCAAGTGGCGCCAGTCGGTGACCCATTGGCGCCGCACCTACAGCGCGTGGTTCAAGACCCCCGACCCGGACGCCGTGCTGGGGACCGGCATCTTCTTCGACATGCGGGCGCTCTACGGCGACGCTGACCTGTGCCGCGTGGTCCAGGAGCACGTGCGCACCCAGGCGCCACACCAGCCCGCGTTCCTCGCCCACCTCGCCAAGCGCGCCCTGGAGAACCAGCCGCCCCTGGGGTTCTTCCGGGGCTTCGTGCTGGAGCGGGCCGGCGAGCACGTCGCCACGCTGAACCTCAAGCACAAGGGCATCGGGCCGATCGTCGACCTTGCCCGGGTGCACGCGCTCGCAACCGGTGCCGCGCAGCTCAACACGCAGGCGCGGCTGCGCGCGGCTGCAGCAGCCGGGCGCCTCAACGCCGACACCGCTGCGGAGCTCTCGGGCGCCCTTGAGTTCATCGGGCGGGTGCGGCTGCGCCACCAAGGTCGGCAGGTGCGGGCCGGGAGCGATCCCGACAACTACGTGAGTCCCGAGGAGCTCACGTCGTTCGAGAAGCGGCACCTGCGGGACGCCTTCCAGATCGTCAAGCACGCTCAGGGGGTCCTGGCCCAGAGCTACCCGCTCCACTACATGTCATGAGGATGCCCGGGGTGGTCATGGGCCGGTCGCTCGACCGGCGCCGCGCCCGGCTCCTCCGCTCGGCGCCCCGTGGCGCGCTGCGCGACTACCTGGGCCAGCCTTTCCCCGCCCCCTCCACGGGGCACACCGACCTGCGCCTGCTGGCCGTCGACCTGGAGACGACCGGGCTGGACCCGCGGCGTGACGCGATCCTGAGCATCGGCTTCGTCCCCGTGGACGGAGCTCGGATCACGCTGGCGGGCGCACGTCAGGTGCTTGTCAAGGGCACCCACGAGGTCGGGCAGAGCGCAGCCATCCATGGGCTGACCGACGATGCGGTGGCGGGCGGCGCCCCTCTCGAGGAAGCGCTCGGCATCCTGTTGGCGGCACTTGCGGGACGGGTGCTGCTCGCTCACCACGCCTCGATCGAGCGCGCGTTCCTCTCGGCCGCATGCGTGCAGGTCTTCGGCACCGACGTGCCCTTCCCCAGCGTAGACACGATGCTGCTCGAGCAGCGTCTGCTCGAGGCGGACTCGGGCCACGAGCCGCCGTCGGACAGCCTGCGCCTCCAGGCCTCGCGGGACCGCCGCGGCCTCCCTCGCTACCGCTCCCACGAGGCGCTGACGGACGCCCTCGCCTGCGCGGAGCTGTACCTCGCCCAGGTCAGCGCACTCGGCCACGGCCAGGGGGTCCCCCTGCGTCGGCTCAGCAGCTGAGCCCACACGTCGGCGTCCGAGCTCACAGGTCCCTTGAAGGTCGACGCCATCTCCGGGTGGTGGGTCTTGCTTGTTCCCGTCCACGGTTTTCTGCGAGGCTGGCTCGCCCGTGTTCCGCTCGACCACCACCCGGCAACGTTGTGGCTGGCGATCATCATGGGGGACGCACTGACTCTCCGTGAGCGGAAATGGCTGGCGAGCCGGCTGCCGTGGTGGCGACGATTGCTGCGTGCACATCGACATCGAAGTCACCGGTGGCGTCGTCCGCGGCGGGACAGAGCAGGACCTCGCAGTCTTTCGCGGCATCCCGTACGCGGCGCTACCCGTGCGGTTCGGTGCGCCGCAACCGGTTGCCCCCTGGGACGGCGTGCGGGAGGCAATGAGGTTCGGACCGCCACCTCCGCAGTCCGGGGTCTTCGGCATGGACGCCCTGGGCGAGGAAGGCGACGACTGGTTGACAGTCAACGTGTGGTCTCCCGACCTCAGCGACCGCTTGCCGGTGATGGTGTGGATTCAGGGCGGTGCCTACACGTTCGGCATGTCCGGCCTGCCCGAGTACGACGGCAGCAACCTCGCGCACGGCGGCGTGGTGCTGGTGACCTTCAACTACCGGGTCGGGCTGGAAGGCTTCGGATATGTCGAGGGAATGCCCGTCAACCGGGGCCTGCTGGACCAGGTCGCCGCGCTCGAGTGGGTGCAGGACAACATCGGCGCATTCGGCGGTGACCCGGACCGGGTAACCGTCTTCGGCCAGTCCGCCGGTGGGGGCTCGGTGGCGGCGCTACTGGCGATGCCGCGGGCAGCCGGGTTGTTCCACCGGGCGATCGCACAGAGCGTGCCGGGTACCTACTTCACACCCAGACTAGCCGCTGACATCACGCGAGAGTGCGCCGCGGAACTGGGCCTCGAACCCGCCGAGCTGTCCACGGTGGATCCCCGGCTGCTGCCAGCCGCCGGTGATGCCGTCTCGGCGAAGATGGAGCAGTTCGCGGGTCGCTGGGGCCGGGCGGCACACGGAGTGATCCCGTTCGCGCCGGTCGTCGACGGTGAAGTGCTGCCCACGACGCCGTGGCAGGGACTGACCGGCCGGGTCGAGCTGATGGTCGGGCACACCCGTCACGAGCAGCGGTTGCTCACCGCGCTGAGCGGACGGCTGGGCGAGATCACCGAGGCACAGGCCACCGAGGCCGCGGAGATCTTCGGGCCGGATCCGCGGCGGTACCGGGAGCGCTTTCCCGACCCCCAGGAACTGTACGAGGTGGTGCGTTCGGACTGGCTCTTCCGGATGCCGTCACTGCAGCTCGCCGAGGCACAGCTCAAAGCGGGTGGCCTGGGGTACCTCTACGAGCTGACCTGGCCTGCTCCGGGCATGGGTGGCGTGCTCGGCGCCTGTCACGGCCTGGACGTGCCGCTGGTGTTCGGCAACCTCACCTCCGGCCAGCCGGCGATGTTGATCGGGGACCCCACCCCAGAAGCAGCAGCGCTGTCAGAGCAGATGCGCAACGCGTGGACGGCGTTTGCGACGAACGGCGATCCCGGCTGGCCCGCCTACGACACCGACTCGACGCGGCTGTTCGACATCGAGCCGGTGGTCACGGCCTATCCCGAGCAGGTGTCCTGCCAGATCTGGCGGGACTACCCGAGCGTGCTCGACCTGGCCTAGGCGCGTTGGCACACGCACTCGAGCGACCCTCTGAACGTCACTTCAGGGGCCAGCCGAGCGCCGGATCATGCCGCAGATCGATCACGGCGACAGTCGGAGGGAGGTGTGTGAGCGGGAATGCAGGCGATAATCCTTCGGCAGAGAGCGTTCCGAGTACCGCGGGGGTGCAAGCAGATGGCCGACGAGACGCTGGACTCCGCATACACGACACGACCGCTCCCTGCTGACACGTGGGACGACTTCGCCACCTTGGTGGAGGCCAACAACGGGGTCTGGGCGGCTGCTGGTGTATGGGTTTTCACCCCGAGGGGGTCGGTAAGGGGCGCACCGTCTCCCAGAACCGCGACGCCAAGCACGCGCACGTACGCCAGGGAACGGTTCACCAGATCCTCGTCTACGACGGCGACGAGTGTGTGGGCTGGTGCCAGTACGGCCCACCCGCAGAGCTTCCCACGCTCAAGAACTCGAAGGCCTACAACGCCGAGCTGACCGACCTTCCGGACTGGCGGATTGGCTGCATGTTCACGGGCAAGGGCCACCGGCGCAGAGGGGTCGCGCGGGCAGCGGTGAGCGCCGCCCTGGCCGCGATCGAGGAAGCCGGCGGCGGGCTTGTCGAGGCATACCCTGAACAGGTCGAGGGTCGAGAACCGCAGCGTGGCAGCTCGGGGATGGACGAGCGCCGCCGACTGATTCAGAAGGAGTGCCACGCATGATCCTCCCCAAGGTCCGGGACCCTCGCTTCGTGACGATCCGCCGTGGTGGGACTCTCACCGATTCGGATCACCGTCTCCTCGCTCTTTGGGCTGCCTCGTGCGCGGAGCATGTCCTGGACCTTTTCGAGTCGGCTCAGCCAGAGGACCCACGACCGCGTCAGGCGATCGAGCATGCCCGCGCCTGGGTGCGTGGCGAGGTCAAGATGATGCAGGCTCGCGCGGCGGGCGGCCATGCAATGGGCGCTGCCAGGGACCTGCGTGGGGCACCACGGTATGCCGCGTACGCCGCTGGCCAAGCCGGGGCCGTCGCCCACGTCGCCGCGCATGAGCTCGGGGCGGCCGCCTACGCGATCAAGGCCTCACGTGCTGCCGCCCCGCGAGGCCAGAGCGAGGCTGCAGGGCAACTCGAGTGCCAATGGCAGCATGACCAGCTGCCGCAGGCGATTCGCGAGCTCGTTCTTGATGACCAGAGGTTGCGGAATGACATCTGCTGGCATGTGTTTGACTGCTGAGCGCGCGTCGGGGGGCCAACCGCTCAGCCGCGCATCGGAGGCGTGAGCTGATCTGTCGTGTCAATCGGCCGGCTCCGCCGGCGCCCACCTGCGGGAGCGGCGTCCGCAAGTAGCCGCCGTCCGCGTGGCCGTGCCGGTGAGCCATCATGGCTCATGACAGACGGACCACCAGGCATGATGCCCCCCGACGGCACCCGAGGGAGCCTCCATGACGCCGAATGAAAGTGCCTTCGCTGTCACCCGTATGACGGCGTTCGCGTCCGATCCCAAGGGCGGCAACCCCGCCGGTGTCGTCCTTGACGCCGAGAACTTGGGTGAGACCACCATGCTGCGCATTGCCGCGGACGTCGGGTACTCCGAGACCGCGTTCCTGACCCGAACCGGCACCGAGGAATACGCGGTGCGCTACTTCAGCCCTCTGGCCGAGGTGGCCTTCTGCGGCCACGCCACGATCGCCGCCGCAGTCCACCTGGCCGACCAGATTGGGCCGGGGAACCGCGTCTTCCAGACCCCGGCAGGCCGGATCGAGGTGCATACGCAGTCGACCCCAGATGGCATCGTCGCCGGGTTCCAGTCCGTGCCCACCCACTCCGACCCCGCCGACGCCGCCTTGGTCGCCGAGGCGCTGTCCGCGCTGTGCTGGGCGCCGACCGATCTGCACCCGGACTGGCCCGCCCACGTCGCGTTCGCTGGCAACGACCACCTGGTCCTGCCCGTCGCGACCCGCGAGCGCCTCGCTCGCCTCGACTATGACTTCAACGCACTGCGCCTCCTGATGGAACGCGAAAGGTGGACCACGGTCCACCTGTTCTGGCCCGAGACCGGTGATCTCTTCCACGCGCGCGACCCCTTCCCCGTGGGCGGCGTCGTCGAAGACCCCGCCACCGGCGCTGCCGCGGCGGCGTTCGGCGGCTACCTCAACGCCGTGGCGGGGCGAGCCGACCGGCAGGTCGTCATCGTGCAGGGCGAGGACATGGGACGGCCCAGCCGCATCACGGTGCACACCCATGCGGACACCGACCGGGTCGACATCTCCGGCACGGCTGTACCCATTCGATCCCCCGGTCTCGAGTCGTAAGACCGCAGCCCAGAGTTGGCTATTTGCCATCGACCGGGCCGTCGACGAGGTCGGCACACCCCTCCCGTGCTGACGCGACCCATCCTGATCGCGGGCCGCCCTGGTGGCTGCCGGGGGCCGCGCCCTGCCAACGGGATGCGAGTCTCAGAGCACCTTGACGACGAAGCGCACGATGGCCTTGCGGAACGAGCCGGTCACGGCCCAGCAGCCGGGCTGGGAGAAGTCGATCCCGGTCGGCCAGAACTGCAGCGTGTCGGTGTATCCGTAGCCCCCGAAGCCGACCGTGGCGGTGCCGGGCCCATCCAGGCGCGTCGCCTGGACCACGGGCGGGCCAAACCGGGAGGTGGGTTCGCCGTGGTCAAGGGTGACGGAGCCGAACTTCAGGCTGTAGGCGCCGTCCTGGTGGGCGAAGTTGGCGGGATCGGGTCGCGCGAACCACAGCGAGACCCACAGGTCGTCCTTGCCGTACCAGTCGCCGCCGGCACGAGCCACGACCGGCGGGACGGCGGTGGCGTTCATGGGGACGGTGACCGGGCAGGATGCCCCGGAGGGCAGGCCAGCGGGCTCGCCGGGGGCGCCTTCAGGAGTGCGTGAAGCCACGGCGCCGGTCGGGTGACCGCTGCCGGCGCTCCGTGCCCGGTCTGTCTGCGATGAGCACGAGACCACGGCGACGACGGCGATGGCCACCAGGGAAGCCACCTGACGGACGCCGCGGGACACGCCAAGGCTCCTCTCGCGAGACGCTGTGCCACTCCAAATACATCACACCGCGCAAGCGGGAATCCCGACCGCATGGCAAACGGACGGCGTATGCCGCGCCTCGGCAGGAGAGCTTCGCGGCGGCACCGCTCACGGGGCTCATAGGCGCCGCGACCGAGGGTGTCACCTGCACCCATCACCGGGTCTCCTCACTGCCCTGATTGGCAGCGGGTGCCGCCCCCGCTAGAGCGGATTCGCTGCGCCCTAATCGGACGTGGGGTCCAAATAGGCCTGGTCCTCGTCACCGATCGCTGATCGGATCAGCGGCGCCTTCCCAGGACGGTGCGCGGAATCGCACCGACGAGATGGACGTGGATTGGCGGCACCGCGACGCCGAGGCGCGAGAGATCATCGCGCAGCCGGCTCAGCAGAGGGTCGGCGTCGAAGCCACGGTCGACGCCCGCCAGCATGACGTTCAGGCCCGCTGGTTCCTGCCCCTCGGCGGGGCAACTACACCGCCACTGGCCCCGCCAAGGGCGGACGCGAGCGGCGCGCCTAGGGTGACCACACGGCATACCCCGTGTGGACTTGGCTGAGGCGACAGGAGCCGGACGTGAGCGGACCCCTCGACGACATCACGGTCATCGACCTCTCCCGGGCGCTGGCCGGCCCGCACGCCGGGATGATGCTCGGCGACCTTGGCGCACGCGTGATCAAGGTCGAGACACCCGGTGCGGGCGACGACAGCCGCGGCTGGGGGCCACCGTTCGTGGGCCCGGAGGACGACCCCATCTCGACCTACTTCCTGTCCTGCAACCGCAACAAGGAGTCGGTCACCGCAGACCTCAAGTCCGACGAGGGCCGCGACCTCCTCACCCGGCTGGTGCGGCACAGCGACGTGCTCATCGAGAACTTTCGACCGGGGGTGCTCGACCGCCTCGGTTTCCCGGTGGAGCGGCTGCACGAGATCAGCCCGCGACTGGTGGTCCTGTCGATCAGCGGGTTCGGTCACGACGGGCCGCAAGGCGGGCGCGCCGGCTACGACCAGATCGCCCAGGGAGAGGCCGGCCTGATGTCCCTCACCGGCCTGGCGCCCGACCAGCCGCAGCGAGTCGGGGTGCCCATCGGCGACCTGCTCGCGGGAATGTACGGGGCGTACGGCGTGGTCGCCGCCCTCCACGAACGGCACCGCACCGGGCGCGGGCGGGTGGTGCGCACCTCGCTGCTCGCCGCGATCGTCGGCGTCCACGCGTTCCAGGGCACGCGCTACACGGTGGCGCACGAGGTGCCGAAGGCGCAGGGCAACCACCACCCCTCGATCTGTCCCTACGGCCTCTTCACCTGCAGCGACGGCATGCTCCAGATCGCCTGCGGCAGCGAGGGCCTGTGGGTCAGGCTCTGCGCCGCGTTCGGGCTCGACCCGGCCATGAAGGGAATGGCCACCAACCGGGAGCGGGTCGAGAACCGGAACTCGGTCATCGCCGCGCTCAACGCCGCGTTCGCCGACGTCCCGCTCGCCGAGATGTTGCGACGCCTCGATGAGGCGGGCGTGCCGGCGGGCGAGGTTCGCACCCTCGACCGGGTCTACGAGTGGGACCAGACCCGCTCGCAGGGGCTCGTGCTCGACATCGCCCACCCGGTGCTCGGCCACATCGAGATCCCGGGCCCGCCGCTGCGGTTCGACGACAACACGTATGCCGGTGGGCGGCCCGTGCATGTCGCCCCGCCCCTGCTGGGCGAGCACAACGACTCTGTGCGGGCCTGGCTGGACAGGCTCGACGAGCAGGATGCGCAAGACGCGTAGGACGCAGCCGACAGCCCCCGTGGGCCGGCTACGGGAGCAGCAGCGCCGAGTCGCCGAACTCGTGCCACAGGTAGCCCCGCTCCACAGCCGCGTCGTAGGCCAGCTGGGTCAGCTCCGACCCCGCGACCGCCTCGACGAGCAGGAGGTGCGACGCGTCCGGGTTGTGCCAGCCCGTGATGAGCCCGTCGACGAGCTGAGGCGGTTCGTCGGGTGAGAGGACGCGCTCGGTCCAGCCCGAAGCAGGCTGCGCCCAGCCGTCCGCCCCGACGGCCGACTCCAGCGCTCGGGTGACCGTCGTGCCGACGGCAACGACCCGGCTCCCCCGCCGGCGCGCGGCGTTGACGGCGTCGACCGCTGCCTCGGGCACCTCGAACCGCTCGGGCTGTGGCGCCTCACCGACCTCCTGCGACGAGACCGCCGTGTGGAGGGTGACCGTTGCCAGGCCGATCCCGGACCCCACCAGCCGCGCCACCAGCTCGGGCGTGAACGGCCTTGCCGCGCTGGCCATCTCAGCACTGCCGGGCCGCGCCGCGAAGACCGTCTGGTAGTCGGACAGGGGGTAACGGCGGTCGAGGTAGCCGTAGGCGATGGGCCGGCCGTGCCGCAGCATGAGCTGGGCGAGTGGGCGTCCGGCGACCTCTGCGCGCCAAAGCCGGCTGCCCCGCCCGGTCGGCGAGGAGTCGGAACGCGGGTAGGGCGCCAGCAGGGTGAGCGACGTCTCCCCCTCCAGAGACACCGCCTCCCCGGGCTCGGCGTCGAGCACTGCCCGCCTGCCGTCCGGCGCCGTGCGCAGCTCGACCACCCAGCTGCCGTCGGGGAGCGGCGTCGCCACATGGACGACCACTGCTCGGCCGTCACCGGCCACGCCGTCGAGCTCGGCGGCGAGCGTGGCGGAGTTGTTCACGACCAGCAGGTCGCCCGGCGAGAGGTATGCCGGCAGGTCGCGGAAGCGGGCATGCGCCAGACCGTGGCGGGTTGCCACCAGCAGCCGCACGCCGTCCCGCGCCAGGCCCCGGTACTCCGGTGGCTGGGGCGCCGTGACGTCGTCGGGACTGTCGAACCTCGTCCGGGGGACGGGCAGCGCGCTCATCCGGCCGCCGCTGCCGTCTGCGGCGCGAACTCGGCTGCGCGGTACCGACCGCTCGGAGGCCGGCGCCGCACCAGCTCGAGAAAGGCCGGGGCCACCGTCTCGGGCAGCGGTCGGTCGGAGATGTCCTCGCCCGGGAAGGCAGCCTGGTGCATCGCGGTCCGCATGTCGCCAGGGTCGACCGCGTAGACGGCCATGCCCGGGTTCTCGGCGGCCAAGGTCAGCGTGAGGTGGTCCAGGGCAGCCTTCGACGCGGCATACCCACCCCATCCCTCGTAGTGCTCGACCGCCGCGTCGGACGAGATGCTGACCAGCACCCCGTCGGAGGCGCGCAGGGCGGGGAGGAGCAGCTGGGTCAGGGCGAGGGGCGCGGCCACGTTCGTGAGCCAGATGTCGTCGAAGTCGGCCTCGCCCAGTGCGGCGACGGGCGGTAGTGGCGACGGGCCCAGGGTGCTGGCGTTGTGCACCAGGAGGTCCAACCGGCCGGCCTCCCGAACGGCCCGAGCGAGCGCCTCGCGGTGAACCGGGTCCGTGACGTCGCCGGCAACCGGGGTCAGCCTCGGTCCGAGCTCGCGCGCAGTCAGGGCCACCCGCCCGGCGTCACGGCCGTCGATGATGACCTGCCAACCCTGGCTGGTCAGGGCGTCGGCCAGGGCACGGCCCAGCCCGGCCGAGCCTCCGGTGATGAGTGCGGTTGACATGGAAGTCCCCTCGTTGGTGTGGTGTCGAGGAAATCGTCCGATGTCAAGTTGACTTGAGGTCAAGTCCGTTTCTGGGTTGCTTCCGGCGAGAGTCTTCAGTCCAGTGCCGAGCGGATGCCGGTGTGACCGAAGTCGTCGCCCTTGTAGTGGAGGGGCCGGCATACCCCTCGGTATGCCGGCCGCTCCTCAGGCTGCATGTGCGTGAGATCGCGACAGACGCGACCCCGGATCGCCTCAGGCGGGCGCCGCCTTCCGGCCCTTGCCCCGGAGGAACCCGTTGGGCAGGGACAGCACGACGACCTTCTTCCACGCCGAGGCCACCTGCCGCGGAAGGGAGCCAGTGGTGTACGAGAGCCCGTAGCGACGGCAGATCTCCTGGATCCGCGGGGCGATCTCGCCGTACCGGTTGCTCGGGAGGTCGGGGAACAGGTGGTGCTCGATCTGGTGGCTGAGGTTTCCGGTCATGAAGTGCATGGCCTTGCTGCCCGAGATGTTCGCCGAGCCGATCATCTGCCGCAGGTACCACTCACCCCGGGTCTCGCCGTCGATCGACTCCCTGGCAAAGGTCTCGACGCCGGCCGGGAAGTGCCCGCACATGATGACCGAGTGGGTCCACAGGTTGCGGACCAGGTTGGCGGTGAGGTTCGCGGCGATGGTGTGCAGGAACGAAGGCCCGGACAGCAGCGGGTGCACAAGGTAGTCCTTGCCCGCCTGGCGGCGGATCTTGCTCAGCACCCTCTTCGCGTCGCGGCGGAAGGTCTCCCGGTCCTTGCCGCGGCCCTTGAGGTAGGCGCCGAGCTCGAGGTCATAGGCTGCGATGCCGTACTCGAAGAAACATGCGTTGAGCAGGTTGTAGAACGGCTGCCCCAGTAGCGCGGGCGTCCACCTCTGGTCCTCGTCGACCCGCATGATGCCGTAGCCAAGGTCGTTGTCCCGGCCCAGCACGTTCGTGTAGGTGTGGTGGAGCTCGTTGTGGCTGTGCTTCCACATGTCGGCTGGGGAGGCGTGGTCCCACTCCCACGAGGTCGAGTGGATCTTCGGGTCGCGCATCCAGTCCCACTGCCCGTGCAGGACGTTGTGGCCGATCTCCATGTTGTCGAGGATCTT
>DASSJT010000113.1:0-59556 GCA_035691065.1 Dermatophilaceae bacterium | reverse complement strand
CCGGCCCGCAGGATCGCCTGCCAGTGCACCTCGTCGCCGGGCAGGTCGTCGATGGCCGCGCGCTCCCGCTCGAACAGCGCGTCGACCTCCCGGCCGCCCGGGTCGTCACCCGCGGAATCCGGCCTGGCGCCCGGCCATCCTCCGGCCCGGCTCACCGCGACTCCTCCAGCAGCGCGGCCATCCTGCGGCGCGCGTCGAAGAGGTCCCGTTTCACTGCGCCCTCGGACTTCCCGAGTTGCGCCGCGACCATGGCCACGGGGAGGTCGGCGAAGTAGTGCAGGAGGACGCAGACCCGCAGCCGGTCGGGCAGGGCGAGCACCGCCTGCCGCACCGTGATGGCGGTTGCCTGGTCGGGACCGGTCCAGTGCTCGGCCGTGCCGGCCTGGTGCCTGGCGTATGCCGTGGCCTCGCGACCGCGGCGGCGCCAGTGGTCGCGCACCAGGTTGGCGGTGACGGTGTAGAGCCACGCCCGCGGCTCAGCCACGCTGTCGAACTGGCGGACCAGCCGGATGAAGGCCTCCGTGGCAAGGTCGTGCGCGGTGTCTGGGTCGTCGACCAGGCGGGTGGCCCAGCCGGCAAGGCGCCCGAAGTGGGCGTCGTAGATCACGCGCATCGCCTGCTCGCGACTCACGTGCTCGCCGGTGTACTCCTCGACCTGCCCCAGCGTGCGCATCCTCCAGCCCTCTGCCGTGCGCGGAAGCGCGGTGACTGCGGCCATGACACTCAGACGCCCCAGGCCGGGACCCGGTTGGGTGCGGTTCGGAAACGTGCCGCCGCCCCTGCCACGGGCCAGACCGTCGTGGCGCGTCAAACCATCGTGCCGCGTCAGACCATCATGCCCCGGCACACTGACGGCGTGGACTTCACCGACGTTGTGCGCCGCCGGCGCATGGTGCGGCGCTTCGACCCGGCCCGTGCCGTCCCGCTGTCCGCGGTGCAGCGCTGCCTCGAGGCCGCCATCCATGCGCCCAGTGCCGGATTCACCCAGGGCTGGGACTTCCTCGTGCTTCGGCAGCCGGACGAGCGGGACCGCTTCTGGTCCCTGTCGACCTCGCCCGAGCGGATGGCCGGCGCCGACGCCTGGCTCCGGGGGGTGCGCGGTGCCCCCGTGCTGATCCTGTGCCTGTCGGATCCCGGCGCCTACCTCGAGCGCTATGCCGAGCCGGACAAGGGATGGGTGGACCGCAGCCCGGACCACTGGCCCATCCCCTATTGGGACGTCGACACCGGCATGGCCGGGATGCTCCTCCTCCTGTCCGCTGTGGACCAGTCGCTTGGTGCCCTGTTCTTCGGAATCGAGGCCGACCGGCATACCCACGTCCTAGAGGGTTTTGGGATCCCTCCGGACCGGCGGATCGTGGGCGTCGTGGCCCTGGGGCACGAGTCCCCCGGAGGCCGGGCCGTCCGCGGCTCGGCCGCGCGCCGACCCCGTCGCGGACCTGCCGACGTCACCCACTGGGGGCGGTTCGGCGCGTCGGGTGCCGGGCCCTCGGAGGGGTGAGTGAAGATGGGGTGCTGACCTCGAGCACGACCAGGAGTTGCCCCGCACCATGGCCCGCCGCACCCGCAGCAGCACGCCGACCCCGCCCGACGACGACTTCGTCGAGCGCATCGTCGACATCGACGTCGGCGAGGAGATCCAAGGGGCCTTTCTCGAGTACGCCTACTCGGTCATCTACTCCCGGGCGCTGCCGGACGCGCGCGACGGGCTGAAGCCCGTGCAACGGCGCATCCTCTACGCGATGACCGAGCTCGGGCTGCGGCCGGACCGGCCGCACGTGAAGTCCTCGCGGGTCGTCGGCGAGGTCATGGGCAAGTACCACCCGCATGGCGACAGCGCCATCTATGACGCGCTCGTGCGGATGGCCCAGCCGTTCACGATGCGCCTGCCGCTGGTCGACGGCCACGGCAACTTCGGCTCGCTCGACGACGGCCCGGCGGCGTCCCGCTACACCGAGGCCAGGCTGGCGCCCGCGGCCCTGCTGATGACGACGGGCCTCGACGAGGACACCGTCGACTTCGTCCCCAACTATGACGACCAGCTGGTCCAGCCCTCCGTGCTGCCGGCGGCGTTTCCCAACCTGCTGGTCAACGGCAGCAGCGGCATCGCGGTCGGCATGGCGACGAACATGGCGCCCCACAACCTCGTCGAGGTCATCGGCGCGGCCCGGCACCTCATCGCCCACCCCACGTGCTCGCTCGACGACCTGATGAAGTTCGTCCCGGGCCCGGACCTGCCGGCGGGCGGCCGCATCGTCGGCCTCGAGGGGGTCCGGGACGCCTACCTGACCGGGCGCGGGTCGTTCCGCACCCGGGCCACGGCCCGCGTGGAGAAGATCACCCCGCGACGGTCCGGGATCGTGGTCACCGAGCTGCCCTACCTCGTGGGGCCGGAGAAGGTCATCGAGAAGATCCGCGACCTGGTCCAGGCCAAGAAGGTGCAGGGCATCAGCGACCTCAAGGACCTCACCGACCGCAAGCACGGGCTGCGCCTGGTCATCGAGATCAAGAACGGGTTCAACCCCGATGCGGTGCTGGAGCAGCTCTACCGCCTCACCCCACTGGAGGACTCGTTCTCGATCAACAGCGTGGCCCTGGTCGACGGGCAGCCGCGCACGATGGGCCTGAAGGAGCTGCTGCGCGTCTACGTCGACTTCCGCACGGAGGTCGTGCGGCGGCGCAGCGAGTTCCGACTCGCCAAGCGGCGCGAGCGGCTGCACCTCGTCGAGGGGCTCCTGATCGCCATCCTCGACATCGACGAGGTGATCCAGGTCATCCGCTCGTCGGACGACGCCGGCATCGCCAAGGCCCGCCTGATGGACGTGTTCGACCTCTCCGACGCTCAGGCGACCTACATCCTCGACCTGCAGCTGCGGCGGCTGACGAAGTTCTCCCGCATCGAGCTGGAGAACGAGAAGGCCGAGCTGGAGCGGCAAATCGAGGAGCTGGAAGCCATCCTCGGCGACGAGAGGGTGCTCCTGAAGATGGTCTCCACCGAGCTGGCCGAGGTCGCCAAGGCCCACGGCACGCCCCGCAGAACCGTGCTGTTGGAGTCGGCCGGCACGCCGGCAACGACGACCACTCCCCTCGAGGTTGCGGACGACCCGTGCTGGGTGCTGCTGTCCTCGACCGGCCTCATGGCGCGGACCACCACCGACGACCCGGTAGCGGTCGAGGGCTCGCGCAGCAAGCACGACGCGGTCGTCTCGGCGGTCCGCACGACTGCCCGCGGAGACGTGGGCCTCGTGACGTCTCGCGGGCGCATGGTCCGCCTCTCCGCGCTCGAGCTGCCCACCCTGCCGCCCACGGCCGGACCGCCGAGCCTCTCCGGGGGCGCGCCCCTCGCGGCCTACGTCGACCTGGCCGCCGGCGAGCAGCCACTCACCCTGGTCTCGGTCGCCGCCGACTCCCCCGGGATCGCGCTGGGCACGGCCGCCGGGGTGGTCAAGCGGGTCAACCCCGACCACCCGGGCAACCGCTCGGACTGGGAGCTGATCGCCCTCAAGGAGGGCGACGAGGTCGTGGGCGCCGCCGAACTGCCCTCTGGCAGCGAGGACCTCGTCTTCATCTCCTCGGATGCGCAGCTCCTGCGATTCCCCGCGAGCTCGGTGCGCCCGCAGGGCCGGTCGGCCGGCGGGATGGCCGGCATCCGACTCGGCCAGGGCGCACGGGCCATCTTCTTCGGGGCGGTCAACCCACGTCGCGACGCCGTCGTGGTCACGTCCAGCGGGTCGTCGGCAGCCCTGCCGGGCACCCAGGCGGGCTCGCTCAAAGTGACGCCGTATGCCGAGTACCCGGCCAAGGGACGCGGCACCGGCGGGGTGCGCTGCCACCGCTTCCTCAAGGGCGAGGACACCCTGGTGCTCGCCTGGGCCGGCGGTGCACCCGCGCGGGCAGCAGCAGCCAACGGCGTGCCGGTCGACCTGCCGCCGGCCACGGGGCGTCGCGATGGCTCGGGCAGCCCGGCCAGCGCACATATCGCGCAAATCGCCGCCTTTCCGGCTACTGTGCGTTAGGTCATCTCCGCGTTACGCGATTGTTACCACGGGGTGGAGGCGCTGCCGGTTGCAGGGTCATGTAAAACCGCTTTTACTTGGCTCTGGTTCCTTCAATGCCGAAGGCTCAGGCCGTTCGGCTCGACCCTGATTGGAGGCGGGCTATGGCCCACCAGTTCAGCAAACGCCGCCGTCTGGCACTGTTTGCCGGCATCGCAGCCGCATCGCTTGCGGCAGCCGCCTGTGGCGGTGGCGGCAACACCTCCGGCGGCACGAGTACCGCCGCCGACAACGCGCATGGACCGATCACCTACGTCCAGGGCAAGGACAACAGCAACCTGCTTGGCCCCCTGGCCGAGAAGTGGAACGCTGCGCACCCGAAGGAGAAGGTCACGGTCAAGGAGCAGTCCGACCAGGCCGACCAGCAGCACGACGACCTCGTCCAGCACTTCCAGGCCAAGGACCCGAGCTACGACGTGGTCTCCGTCGACGTCGTGTGGACCGCAGAGTTCGCCGCGAAGGGCTGGCTGACGCCGCTCAAGGACAAGATGGCGATCGACACCACCGGCTTCCTCAAGCCCACCATCAACGCGGCCACCTACAACAACACGCTCTACGCAGCGCCCACCTCGTCCGACGGCGCGATGCTCTACTACCGCAAAGACCTGGTGAAGACGCCGCCGAAGACCTTCGACGAGATGTGGGCTGACTGCTCCATCGCCAAGAAGAACGGCATGGACTGCTACGCCGGCCAGTTCGCCAAGTACGAGGGCGGTACCTGCAACGCCACCGAGTGGATGAACGCCTACGGCGCCAAGGTCGTCGACGCCTCGGGCAAGCCGACGGTCGACTCCCCCGAGGCCGCCAAGGGTCTCCAGGCCCTGGCCGACCACTACAAGAACGGCGACATCCCGAAGCAGGCGATCACCTACCAGGAGGAGCAGAGCCGGGCGGCGTTCCAGAGCGGCAAGCTGCTGTTCCTGCGCAACTGGCCGTACGTCTACAACCTGGCCAAGACCGACGCCTCCTCCAAGGTCAAGGACAAGTTCGACGTCGCGCCACTGCCAGGCGTGAGCGGCCCGGGCACCTCCACCTTGGGCGGCCACATGGCCGCGATCAGCGCCTACTCGAAGAACAAGGGGACCGCGCTTGACTTCCTGAAGTTCCTCACCAGCCCCGAGCAGCAGAAGATCAATATGGAGAAGGGTTCGCTCGCCCCGGTGATCGAGTCCATCTACACCGACCAGGCGCTCGTGGCCAAGTACCCCTACCTCCCAGTCCTGCTGAAGTCGATCCAGAACGCCGTGTCCCGCCCGGTCACCCCGTTCTACCCGGCGGTCACCCAGGCCATCCAGGAGAACTTCTACGCCGCGATGCAGGGGCAGAAGACATCGGAGCAAGCCGTGAAGGACATGCAGGCGGCCATGAAGGCCGCGTCCGGCGGCTGATCTGACTGTCCCGAACTGACGTGGTGTGGGGGCGGATCCCCCCAGGGACCGCCCCCACACCGCAGCACCACCCAGTCGTCCGATCACAGGCTCGATCCAGGAGTCCGGGCTAGGAGCAGGAATGAGCGCAGCCACACAGACGGCATCCCGTCCCACCGACCGGAAGCCGCCCAAGACGAGGGGCCTCAACGCAGGCCAGGGAAGGCGCGGGCTCCTGCTCGTGGCCCCGACCCTGGTCTTCTTGGCCATCATCATCATCTACCCGCTGATCCGGGCGATCTTCCTGTCCTTCCAGAAGGACGAGGGCCTGGATCCCCAGACCGGCATGTTCGTCCAGGGCGGAAGCGCCGGGGTCTCCAACTACACGCACTGGCTTCTGGAGCGGTGCGGCAGCGCCAGCTGCCCGCCGGGCACCCTGGGCGCCCTCTTCTACGAGTCCTTCTGGGTCACGATCCTGTTCACCGTTGCCAGCGTGGCGATCGAGATCATCCTCGGCATGTGGTTCGCCACGATCATGAACCGCGACTTCCGGGGGCGCGGCCTGGTCCGTGCCGCCATCCTCGTGCCCTGGGCCATCCCCACGGCCGTCACCGCCAAGCTCTGGTTCTTCATCTTCGCGTACGAGGGGATCGCCAACAAGCTGCTCGGCTTCGTCGGGGTGAGCCCGCAGCTATGGACCAGCGACCCCACGGCGGCCAAGATCGCCGTCATCGTGGCCGACGTCTGGAAGACGACGCCCTTCATGGCCCTCCTCATCCTGGCCGGCCTGCAGCTCATCCCGGCCGACGTCTACGAGGCCGCGCAGATCGACGGCGCGACCCGGTGGCAGACGTTCATACGGATCACTCTTCCGCTGGTCAAGGTGCCGCTCATGGTGGCGGTCCTGTTCCGCACCCTCGACGTGCTCCGCATCTACGACCTGCCGGCCATCCTCACCAACGGTGGCGGCGGCACGACAACGCTCTCGATGCTGGTCATCCGGCAGATCCGGGCCGGCTTCCACAGTGCGTCCGCCCTGTCAACCATCGTCTTCCTCCTGATCGCCTTCACGGCCTTCCTCTTCATCAAGTTCGGCGGCGCCGACGTCGTCCAGCGGCCCCCGTCGAGCAAGAAGCCGAAGAAGGAAGACACCCCCACCCGCACCGATACCACCGCCACGTTGGCAGGCACCGCCACGGCACCGGGAGCGCACTCATGACTACTGCTGCCACCACCACCGAAGTCACTGGAAGCGGCACGGGCACCGGCGTCGCGCCGGAGATCCACTTCACGAGCGATCGCGGCGCCAAGATCCGCATGTACATCGGTCTGGCCCTCCTCGTCATCTGGGGCCTCGCGCCGTTCTACTGGATGGTCGTCACGGCGTTCCGCGACGTGGGCTACACGTTCGACACGTCGCCGTGGCCGACCCACATCACCATGGACAACTTCAACACGGCGTTCTCCACCGAGCGGGGCAACCATTTCGGGGCTGCCCTGGTCCACAGCATCATCATCGGCATCGTCACCACGGCGGTCTGCATGCTCGTGGGGGTCTTCGCCTCCTACGCATTGGCGCGGCTCGACTTCCCCGGCAAGTATGCCGTCCTCGGCGTCATCCTCGGCGCGTCGATGTTCCCTGGCGTCGCCCTGGTCTCACCGCTGTTCCAGATGTTCTCCAGCTTCGGCTGGCTGACCGGCGCCAACTACCAGGCCCTGATCATCCCCAACATCTCCTTCGCCCTACCACTCACGATCTATACCTTGACCGCCTTCTTATCGGAGATGCCCTGGGAACTCGAGGAATCGGCGCGCATCGACGGCTGCACCCCGGGTCAGGCGTTCCGGAAGATCATGCTTCCCCTGGCTGCGCCCGGCCTGTTCACCACTGCCATCCTCGCCTTCATCGCCAGCTGGAACGAGTACCTCTTGGCCCAGCAGTTCTCGACGAAGTACACCCAGACGGTCACCGTGGCCATCGCGCAGTTCACCGGAGCCCAGCCGCACCAGGAGCCCTACACCGCGGTCATGGCAGCGGGAACGATCGTGACGGTGCCGCTCATCATCATGGTGCTCGTCTTCCAGAGGGCCATCGTGTCGGGTCTGACTGCTGGAGGTGTCAAGGGCTGACGCGCCCGCGGCCCACCATCCATGGGACTCTTCAACCCCGGCTCTGGAACCGGCGGTCCCCGCGCTCGGGCGCAACGTCTTGAGATGGTCATCGGGATTCTCGGCTTCTTCACCCTGATGGCCGCCATCCAGACTGTTGTGACCGAGGTGCGGGGCGAGTCGGCCGTCGCCGAGGCACTCATTCTCGCCGCCTTGTGTGCCCTGCTGTGGCTTGCCATCCGGGCGCGGCGCCGAATCGATGTCTAGGGGCACAGGTGAGCACGATCTCCGACGTTGCGCGCGCCGCGGGCGTCTCCGTCGCGACCGTCTCGCGCGCCCTGCGGGGCCTTGATCGGGTCAGTCCCGAGACCCGCGACCGGGTCGCCCGTGCAGCTCGAGAGCTGAACTACGTTGCCTCGCCCACGGCCACCTCCCTGGCCTCAGGCCGGACGCGCATCGTGGGCGTGGCAGCTCCCTTCCTCACCCGTTGGTTCTTCGCCACGCTCGTGAGCAGCATCGAGAAGGCGCTGCGCGCGCGGGGCCACCACGTCCTCCTGCTCGACCTCGAGGACGGATCCGACGAGGGACGGATGCCGCTGAGCCGCTCGATGCTCTGGAAGCGGGTGGACGGGCTGATCGCACTCAACATCCCCTTCACCGACCAGGAGCGGGCGCTCCTTGACCGTATGGGCCTGCCCGTGGTCACCGTGGGCAACCGGCTCCCGGGCTGGCCCAGCGTGCGGATCGACGACGTGCAGGCCACCCGCACCGCAGTCGAGCACCTGATCGATCTAGGGCACACCGAGCTGGGCTACGTCGGCGCCGTCCCGCGCGCCTTCGCCCACCTGCAGACACCGAAGGAGCGGCTGCTGACCTTCCACAAAGTGCTTGCCGAGCACGGCCTCAGGCTGCGTCCCGAGTGGCTGCTCAAGTCTGACTGGACGGCCGAGGGGGCCTCCCGCGACGCAGACCGGCTGTTCGCCTCCGGTAACCTGCCCACCGGGATGGTCGCCGGCTCGGACGAGATGGCGGTCGGCGTCCTCAGCGCGGCGCAGCGCCATGGCGTGCGCATCCCGCAGGACGTGTCGCTGGTGGGGATCGACGACTTCTCGCTGTCGGCGGTGATGGGCCTCACCACCGTGCGCCAGGACGTGGCCGTCCAGGGGCGGGCGGCTGGGGAGACCCTGCTGGCCCTGCTGGCTGACCACGATGTCGATCCTGAGACCGACATCATCCTGCCCACCGAGCTCGTGGTCAGGTCGACCACGGGTCCCCCGCGGCACCGCTGACGTCTGTCGCTCAGGCGCGTCGTCGACCAGAGCTGGGTGAGTGGGTATGCCGGTGGGCCGGCACTGCGCGAACCCTCAGGCGTCGATGCGCTCGCGGTCGAGCGCGGCTGCGCTGCCGACAAGGAAGTCCTTGCGTGGTGCGACGTCGTTGCCCATGAGGAGCTCGAACATCTTCTCCGCGGCCTCGGCGTCGCGCAGCGTGACGCGGCGTAGGGTGCGGTGACGCGGGTCCATCGTGGTGTCGGCGAGCTGGTCGGCGTCCATCTCACCCAGGCCCTTGTAGCGCTGCGGTGGCATCTTGATCCGCTTGCCCCGCCGCTCCAGCGCCGCGCGCGTCCTGCGCATCTCGGCCTCGTTGTAGGTGTAGATGAAGTCGTTCTTCTTGCCGCCTCCGTTGATGACTTCGAGGCGGTGGAGCGGGGGCATCGCGGCGTAGACGCGGCCGGCCTCCACCAGCGGGCGCATGTAGCGGAAGAAGAGGGTCAGCAGCAGGGTCCGGATGTGGGCGCCGTCGACATCGGCGTCGCTCATGATGATGACCTTGCCATAGCGGGCCGCGTCGAGGTCGAAGCTGCGGCCCGAGCCCGCTCCGATCACCTGGATGATGGCAGCGCACTCCGCGTTCTTGAGCATGTCGGCCACTGAGGCCTTCTGCACGTTGAGGATCTTGCCGCGGATGGGCAGCAGGGCCTGGTAGTCGCTCGAGCGGGCCAGCTTGGCGGTGCCGAGGGCGCTGTCCCCCTCGACGATGAACAGCTCGGACCGGTCGACATCGGTGCTGCGGCAGTCGGCGAGCTTCGCCGGCAGCGATGAGGTCTCCAGGGCGTTCTTGCGCCGCTGCGTCTCCTTGTGCAGCCGCGCGCTGATGCGCGACTTCATCTCGGCGACGACCTTCTCCAGGAGGAGAGAGGACTGCGCCTTGTCGCCGCGCCTGGTCGAGGTGAGCCGGGCGGTCAGCCCCTGCTCCAGCACTCGGGCCACGATCGCGCGCACCGCGGCCGTGCCGAGCACCTCCTTGGTCTGGCCCTCGAACTGCGGCTCGGCCAGCCGGACGGTCACCACGGCGGTCAGACCGGCCAGGATGTCGTCCTTCTCGACCTTGTCGGTGCCCACCTTCAGCCGCCGCGCGTTGACCTCGAGCTGCCTTCGGAAGACCTTCAACAAGGCCTGGTCGAAGCCCGCCATGTGGGTGCCGCCCTTGGGCGTGGCGATGATGTTGACGAACGACACGACCTTGGCGTCGTAGCCGGTGCCCCAGCGCAGGGCGATGTCGACGCCGCAGTCACGCTGGACGTCCTGGGGCGTCATGTGGCCGCGCTGGTCCAGGACCGGCACCGTTTCAGTGAAGGTGCCCGACCCCTGGATCCGCCAGACGTCGGTCACCGCGGGGTCAGGGGCGAGGAACTCGCAGAACTCGCTGATGCCTCCGTCGTGGACGAACGTCTCCTCGTGGGGGCCGTCCTGGCCGGGAGTGCCGGGCAGGCCCCGCTCGTCGCGCAGGACGATCTTCAGCCCCGGGATGAGGAACGACGTCTGGCGCGCCCGCGCCACGATGCCGTCGTAGTCGAAGCCGGCGTCCTTGAGGAAGATCTGGCGGTCGGCCCAGTAGCGGATCCGGGTGCCCGTCACGCCCTTGCGGGCCCGGCCGACCACCGTGAGCTCGCTGTTGTTGGTGTACGGCACGAAGTCGTGGGAGGGGTCCTTCACGCCCTCGGCGCCGGCGACGTCGGAGAACACACCCGGCTCGCCGCGCCGAAAGCTCATGGCGTAGGTGCGGCCGTCGCGGTCGACCTCGACGTCAAGCCGGCTGGACAGCGCGTTGACGACCGAGGCGCCCACGCCGTGAAGGCCACCGGATGCGGTGTAGGACCCGCCGCCGAACTTGCCGCCCGCGTGCAGCTTGGTGAAGACCACCTCCACCCCGGTCAGTCCGGTGCGGGGCTCGATGTCGACCGGGATCCCGCGGGCGTTGTCGCGGACCTCGACCGAGCCGTCGGCCATCAACACGACGTCGATGCGGTCGCCGTGGCCGGCCAGCGCCTCATCGACGGCGTTGTCGACGATCTCCCAAAGGCAGTGCATGAGCCCACGGGTATCGGTGGAGCCGATGTACATACCGGGCCGCTTGCGCACCGCCTCGAGACCCTCGAGCACCTGAAGGTGGTGCGCCGTGTAGTCCTGGGCCGACTTGGTCGTCGCAGCCTTCTTCGCCGCACTGCTCTTGATGGCGACAGCAGCCACACGCGTCCCTTCTCGCATCCGTCTTCACGAAAGAGCTGGCCACCAGCGGCCATGCCTCACCTGACTCACCGCAGGCTATCCCGGCAGCGCGGCCGCCCCGCGCAGCCACGCCCTCCGGTCACATGCCCACCGACGGCACGGTCAGGTGGTATGCCGGTCCGCCCAGGTCCCGCCCACGTCCAAGCGACGCAGCAGCTGGGAGTCGCGGAGCGAGGCAGCCGTGAGATGTCTCACAGCGCCTCCGGATTACGGTCCGACAACGGTTCCACACCGGATCGGTATGGGCGGGCTCACAATGCGTCCCAATGCCGAGCGGGAAGGAAACAACGTGCTTGACTGTTGCTACCGGCGCCGGGGGAAAGACCCGAACCCAGGGCCACACCTCACCCGGCGCAGGGAGTCCTGGCTGACACCCGAGACGAGAGGAAGGCTGACGTGACCACTGCACTGGCACCGACCCTGAGCGCGGCAGACCGTTGCGACCGCTGCGGCGCCCAGGCCTATGTGCGCGCCCGCCTTCACACCGGCGGCGAACTGCTGTTCTGCGCCCACCACGGGCGACAGCACCTGCCCAAGCTGCGCGAGCGCGCTGAGATCGACGACGAGACGGTGCGGCTGATGGAGGCGCCCCCCATCGCGCCTGACGACGAGCGCTGATGGGACTGGCGGCTCGGCACCTGACCGGCTGGGATGCTGACCGGCCGGGATGCTGACTGGATGACATGCTGACCGCTGACGTCGTGGCCTCCGGCGTGCTTCCCGAAGGTGCCTCGATCTGGGTCCCCGCCGTGATGATCGCGGTGGGGATCCTCGGCATTGTCATCCCCGTGCTGCCCGGGCTGCTCCTGGCTCTGGCTGGAGTACTCCTGTGGGCCTACGACACCGGGACGCGAACCGCCTGGGCGGTGTTCGCAGCGTGCGCGGTTCTCTACGTGGTCGGCGTCGGGCTCCAGTACGCCATCCCGGGGCGGCGGCTGCGCCGGTCCGGCGTGGGCACCCTCACCCTCCTGCTGGCGGTGGTGCTGGGCATCGTCGGATTCTTCGTCATTCCCGTGGTCGGCGGCCCGGCGGGGTTCGTCCTCGGCATCTACCTGGTCGAGCACACCCGCTCGCGGAGCTCACAAGCGGCGTGGGCGGCCACGGTCGCTGCTCTCAAGGCCGTCTTGGTCAGCATGGGGATCGAGCTGCTGGCCGGCCTGGCGATCGCCACGACCTGGGCTGTCGCGGTCATCGCGACCTGAGCCGGGGTGCGAGCGCCCGCACCCCGGCGACAGGGATGCTCATGGACGGGGGGCGGTCCGACGCGGGAGACGGAGGCGTCAGTCGGCCTCGACCGAGGGCTCGGGAGGCTGCTGGGTTCACGGGGCGGCTGCGCAGCCAGGAGACAGCATCAGCCGATGGCGGTCGGGCAGTGGTGAGGAATCAGGGAGACCAGTTCAGGAGAGGACTCACCAGTCGTTGCGACGGCGCTCCCACCGCTCTTCCAGACGCTGCATGAAGGTGCCGCTGCGCTTTGGGCGTGCCGCCCGCTGGGCAGGCTTGGCCTGTGGCGCCCGCTTGACGCTGCCGTCGGCCCGGACCGCGCCGAGTGCTGCTCGACGGCGGGGGGGCGTGACCGCGAACACGACGCTGGCCACCATCAGCGCGAATCCGACGGCGCCCACCCAGAGGGTGGAGCTGTTGACGCCCACGAGCACGAGTGCGAGACCAACAACGGTCCCGATGCCGCCGATGATGTAACGGCGCCGTGCGGCGGCCGCGGACCTGTCGCCCTTCATGTGCGAGGCGAACTTGGGGTCCTCTGCATACAGCGCCTGCTCCATCTGCTCCAGCAGCTGCTGTTCGTGCTCCGAGAGCGGCACGGCGACCTCCTGATGTTGCGTAACCCTCGCCATGCTAGAACGCGCAGCTGGCGAGTTTGGTTGCCTCTCCACGTCCCAATACCCGGTGACGGCTGGTTATCTCAGGATATGTCGCTCTGAGGCGATCCGGAAGGCGAACCGGCGTCCAGCAGGGTGGCAGGTAGCACACTTCCCGCCCCGAACCGGGCACTGGCCCGGTCGACGGCCCGGTCGGCGTCCCTCCAGCCATGCTCCGGCTCGTCGAGCATGCCCTGGATGGGGGCTCGGTGGCTCTCGACCAGTTGCTCCATGCGGACCCCGACGAGCCGGATGCGCACCCGCTGGAGCCCGAGCCCGTCGTACAGAGCCCGCGCCGTGTCGTAGATGTCACGGCTCACATCGGTGGGATCGCGCAGGGTGCGGCTGCGGGTGATGGTGGTGAAGTCGGTGAACCGCACCTTGATCGTCACGGTGCGGCCCATGAGGCCGGCTGCCCGGACGCGGGCCGCGGTGCGGTCACTGAGCTTGAGCAGCTCCCGGTGGATGTATGCCGGGTCGTCGACGTCGTGGCCGAAGGTCTCGTCCGAGCCGATGCTGCGCTCCCGGCGCAGTGGCTCGACGGTGCGGGGGTCGCGGCCCCAGGCGAGCTCGTGCAGGTGGACGCCGGTCTCCCCCAGGGCGCGCCGCAGGGTCTCGACTGGCGTGTGGGCGATGTCGGCGACGGTGAGGAGGCCCAGTCGGGCGAGCACCTCCTCGGTGCGGTCGCCGACTCCCCACAGGGCGCCGACCGGCAGCTGCTGGACGAAGGCCACCACCTCGGCCCGGGGGACCACGACCATGCCGTCGGGCTTGGCGAGCCCGGAGGCGAGCTTGGCGACGAACTTGGTCGGGGCCACCCCCACCGAGCAGGTGACGCCCTGCTCGTCGGCGATGGTGTCTCGGATCTGCTGGCCGATGGTCGCCGGGGAGCCCAGGAGGCGCACCGCGCTGGCGACGTCGAGGAAGGCCTCGTCGAGCGACAGGGGCTCGACGAAGGGGGTGATCGACTCGAAGGTGGCCATGACCGCGGCGGAGATCCGGGAGTAGAGCCGGTGGTCGGGGGCGACGATGGTCGCCTGCGGGCACAGCCTGCGGGCGCGGGCCATCGGCATGGCTGAGGTCACTCCGAACGCCCGTGCCTCGTAGGTTGCCGACAGGACCACACCGCGGTTGCCGCCCCCGCCGATGATGACCGGTGTGCCGACCAGCTCGGGTCGCGACAGGAGGGAAGCCGAGGCGTAGAAGGCGTCCATGTCGACGTGCAGGATCGTGCAGCCACTGTCGTCGGGCGGCGCGGCGTCGTCGCGCTGGGGAAGAGCGAACTGCCTGCGGCTCATGGCTGCCCTCGAGTGCTCACCCGCACCGCCCGCACCGGCTCAGTCGCGACGCGCGACCAGGTGGAACGCCGCTCCGAGCTGGCCCAGGAAGGGGAAGTCGGGGTGTGCCGCGGCTGCCCTTTCCAGGTCGAGGAGCGCGGCCCGATGGGTGTCGGAGTCGACCAGCGCCGAGGGCACGAGGTCGCTGAACAGCCGGACGCCGTGTGACTCGGCCACGGTGAAACCCGCCCGCTCGACGAGGTCGATGAGCCTGGCGGCGTCGAACCGGCGCGGCAGGGGGTCGCCGTCGCCCCACCGCCCGTCCTCGCTCTGGAGGGCATGCGCGGCCTGGCCGAAGTGGCCGGCCAGGGCCTTGGCGAACACGACCGCGAGCCGCTGGGCGGCCACGAGACTGAGGTAGCCACCGGGAACCAGCACCTCGGCCACCCGCGCGAGAGCGGCCGCCGGGTCGTCGACGACCTCGAGCGTGCCGTGGCAGCAGACCAGGTCGGCCGGCCGTTCACCGACCACGGCAGGAAGGGAGTCGGCATCGCCCTGGACCGCTGCGACGCGGCTCTCGACCCCGCGCTCGGCAGCCCGTCGCCGCAGCGAGGCCAGCGCGTCAGGACTGGGGTCGACCACGGTGACCTCATGGCCCTCCTCGGCGAGGGGCACCGCCATCCCGCCGGTGCCGCCCCCCAGGTCGAGCACTCGCAGCGGGCGGCCGAGCTCCTTCTGGCGGCGGCCGACGAGGTCGTGGACCACCGCCCACACCGCCGAGGTGCGCAGCGCGGTGTCGACGCTGCCGCGGCGAGTCCTGCGGCGGTCGTCAGCCACGGGGATCCTCCTTCGGACTCTGGTGTTTCCACCCTAGTGCCCCGAGCTTCCCGGACTGGCGTGCCACAGCTTGCGCGGCGGCATACCCGAGCCTGGCAGGGGATCGGGTGCCGACCGGTGAGGCGACCGCTCGCGAACCGCGCTCCCGCCCGAGAGCACGTCCCCGCGCAGCAGGGCCCGACCGTCGCGGACGCTGTCTCCGGGGGGCTTGGTGTCGGCATAGGGCGACTGCTTGAAGCCGGAGGCGTGGACGAGGACTCGGTGACCGCCGGCCAGGGCCTGGGCAGCCCGCTCCTCCCCCGCCCTGGCCTCCTCCTGGGCCCGCTGCTCGGCCTCGTCGATGGCCTGCAGCACTGCTTCGAGGCCGCCCAGCGTCCAGGCTTCCCACAGCCGCGACAGCTCCCAGGCGCCGGTCGCACGCAGCGAGATGCCGCGCGGACCGGTGCGTCGGACCACCCCCCGCACGAGCAGCATCCAGGAGTGGAAGACCGTGGCGGCGTAGGGGCCCTGGACGTCCTCGAAGAAGGTGGCGTCGACCGGGCCGGTGGAGTCGTCGAGGGTCAGGAAGACCACGCGCCGCCCGGAGCGGATGGGTGGGGTCTGGGTGGCCACCTTGACGCCACAGGCCCACACCGTGGACCGGCTGCGTGCGGACAGCAGGTCCTTGCTGCGGGTCACACCCAGCGCCCGCAGCAGCGGGGCGTAGAACTCGATGACGTGCCCGCTCGCGTCGAGCCCCAGGACCTCGAGCTCGGCCCGGACCCGCTCCGGACCGGTCATCTCGGGCAGGCCGGCGCCGGCGGTGAGCTCGGGGCTGTCGCCGAGGTCGAGCGCGAGCTGGGTGGGCTGGCCGCCGGCGGGGACCGCGGGCAGGGCAGCCTGCGACTGTGCCGCCGCCAGGGCGCGCACCTCGTCGCGGTCTCCTGGGTCTTCACCCGGCATACCCCGTGGGGGTGACTGGGCGCGCAGCCGCCTGGCCGCCGCGGACGCCGAGGGGACTGCGCGCCTGCCCGCGCTGGCCACTGCCCTGGTGTAGTGGTCGAGCTCGGCGACATGGAGCAGCAGGTCGCGCCGGGTCACCCGCCCGCGCCGGCCCAGCCCGGACGTCGAGCCCATGCCGTAGAGGGAGTCGAAGCCTCCGGCGAGGACCAGCCGCTCCACGACGGGGCGGGAGACCCGGGCGCGGTTCCAGAAGTCGGCGAGGGAGAAGTAGGGCTGGCCGGCGACGATCCGGGAGACCTCGGCCTCGCTGATGCCCTTGACGTCGGCGAGGGAGAGCCGGATGCCGTAGGCGCTCCCGTCGGGCAGGTCCGGGTCGAGCGGGCGCCCCAGAGACGCAGAGGACGCAGAGGACACGGAGGACGCACAGGACACAGAGGACCGGTCGACCCGCTCGACCCGGTAGGTGGCATCGGAGGTGTTGACGTCGAGCCCGAGGACGGCGATGCCCAGGGAGCGGGCGTCGTCGAGGATGAGCCGCTTGGGGTACATGCCCGGGTCGTGGGTGAGCACGCCGGCCAGGAAGGCGGCCGGGTGGTGGGCCTTGAGCCACGCCGAGTGGTAGGTCGGCAGGGCAAAGGCGGCGGCGTGGGCCTTGCAGAAGCCGAAGGAGGCGAAGGACTTGAGCACCTCCCAGATGCGGTCGAGGTCGGCCGGCGGGTAGCCCCGGGCTGCCGCGGCTGGTCGCCACCAGGCCTCGATCTCGTCCTGGCCGCGGGGGGTGCCCATGGCCCGGCGGACCTCGTCGGCCTGGGCGAGGGAGACCCCGGTGGTCACGGCGACCATCGTGAGGATCTGCTCGTGGAAGACGACGACCCCCTCGGTCTCAGCCAGTGCGGGGACCAGGGTCGGGTGGAGGTGCTCCGGCTGGCGCCACCGGTGCCGGCGCTCGAGGAAGGGCGTGATCATGTCGGACTTCACCGGGCCCGGCCGGAACAGTGAGATGTCGATGATGAGGTCCTCGAAGCGCTCGGGGCCGAACTTCCCGATGAGCTCGCGCTGGCCCGGGCTCTCGATCTGGAAGCAGCCCAGGGTGTGGGAGGTGCGGATCATCCGGAAGGTGGTCTCGTCGTCGAGGGGAACCTGCTGCTGGTCGTCGAGGTCGATGGCGGTGCCGTCGACGCGCTGGACCTCCTGGACGGCGTGGGCCATGGCCGACTGCATGCGGATGCCGAGGACGTCGAGCTTGAGCAGCCCGAGTGTCTCGACGTCGTCCTTGTCGAACTGGCTCATCGGGAACCCCAGCCAGCTCGCCTCGACCGGCGTGCGGTCGAGCAGCCCGGTGTTGGACAGGACGACGCCACAGGGGTGCAGGGCGATGTGCCGCGGGAGGCCGTCGAGCTGTTCGACGAGGTCGAACATGGTCTGGAGCCGAGGCGCGTCGAGACCCCGGAGGCGCAGCTCGGGCAGCTCGGCGATGGCGCTGCGGGCGTCCTTGGCGCGGATGTGCGGGAAGGCCTTGGCGATCTCGTCGATCTCGATGGGCGGCAGCCCCAGCGCGGCCCCCACATCGCGGATGGCGTGGCGCACCTTGTAGGTGTCCATCATCGAGACGCAGGTCACCCGGGCGCCGCTGAACCGATGGAGGATGGCCTCGTAGATCTCGGTGCGCCGGGCCGACTCGACGTCGATGTCGATGTCGGGGAGCTCAGCGCGCAGGGGCGAGCAGAAGCGCTCCATCAGCAGGTCGTAGCGGATCGGGTCGACGCCGCTGATGCCGAGCAGGTAGTTGATGAGTGAGCCGGCACCCGACCCGCGGGCCGCCACGCGGACGCCGTGCTCGCGGATGAGGTCGACGACCTTGGCCACGGTCATGAAGTAGGTGGGGTAGCCCAGCTCGGCGACGACCTTCAGCTCCTCCTCCAGCCGCAGGCCGATCGCCAGGAGCTCGCGGTCGCTGGCTCCCGGGTAGCGGCGGGCGACCGCCTCGCGGCACCGACTCTCCAGCACCGACTGGGGGTCGACCCCCCGGGGGATGCCGAGCGCCTCGGGCTCGGGCAGGTGGACCGCGCCGATGCCGAGGTCTCGCCGGGGGTGCTGGGCACAGGCGAGCGCGAGGGCGAGGGTGTCCTGCACCAGTTGCTCAGCCCTGGCGCGGTCACCGGTCACGGTGAGTGCGACGGCATGCATGTCGGGGGTGCTGGCGAGGTGACCGGCGTCGGTCACCCGGTCGAGGTGGCGCGTGTCGAGCGGGACCAGACGTCGGGCGGCATCGAGCACGTCGACGGTGCGGGCCCCGGCGCGGTCGGCGTGGCGGACAGCCGCGCTGAGGACGGCCGGCACGCCTGCCTCGTCGGCCAGGCCCAGCAGCCTGCCCGCGTGGGCGCGCGAGCCCGGGGTGCCCGGGGCACCCCCGTGGCAGACCACCTCGACGGCCACCGATCCAGGCAGGAGCTGCTGCCAGGCCGCCAGGAGGGTGCGCGCGCGCTCGGTGCGGCGGTGGAGGAGGGCCCGGCCCACGTCGGAGCCAGGCCCGAGCAGGACCACCAGGGGGTTGGGGGGCGCCAGGCCGCCGTCGGGAGCGGCCGGCTGCGCAGCCTCGGCCAGGACCGCAGGTGAGCTGATCGGCTCGCCGCGCTCGCCCCGCAGGTGGGTGGCGGTGACCAGGCGGCACAGCGCCGCCCACCCCGCGGCATGGGGTATGCCGGCACCGGCCCCCTTGGCCAGGACGGTGACCCGAGGCAGGCGCGGGTCTTTGACGGCGCCGCCGCGCGCCGGGCTGCGGCGGCTGGGACGGGCAGGGGCAGGGGGCGCGCCCAGTGCCCAGAGCCCCTGAATGGCCTGGGTGGCCTCGATGGCCTCGGTGGTCTCCGTGCTCTCCGGCCGGCCCGTCGGCCGGCCGACCGACGGGCCGGCAGACACGCCGGCTGACCAGCCGGCCGGGCGGGTGTCCGCGAGGAGCGGCGGCGGCGAGGGACTGCGTGGCGGAGAGGAGTCCAGGGCGAGGTCGACGCCCAGCACCGGCTGGATGCCCGCCTCGGTGCAGGCCTGGACGAACCGGACGGCGCCATAGAGCCCGTCGCGATCGGTCAGGGCCAGGACCGGCTGGCCGTGCTGGGCCGCACGCTCCACCAGCGCGGCCGGGGTCGAGGCGCCGTAGCGCATCGAGAACCCCGACGCGACATGCAGGTGGGCGAAGTCACCGGTCATGCCCGCACCGTCGGGATGAGGAGGTCGCCGTGGCCGGCATGGCGCGGCAGCCCCAGCATGGTGGCGACGAGGTCGGCGAACGTCTCGGCCTGGCGCAGCAAGTCGTCGGCCTCGCGGGTCGACACCACGGCGCTGCCCTTGGCGATGTGCTCGCGTCGGGCCGTGGAGTGGGCGAAGAACTCGGCCCACTCCCCCAGCTCTGGCGCCACCTCTGCCAAGAGGCTCCACAGGTCGCCGGGGCGGCCGGTGACGCCACGCCTCTGCGGCTGTCCGTCCAACCGGTGGGCCGGGCCACTGCGCGCCGCCACCAGCGCGGCACCGGCTCGCAGCGCGCCGAGCTGGGCCTGCAGGTAGCGCTCGGCCACGTCATGTGCCTGACAGGCCGCCAACAGGCTTCCGCGCGACCGCTCCAGCATGTCGAGGGTCGAGGCAGCACACTCCCGCATCTCCGCTCCTCAGTCCTGGGCCCGCAGCAGGAGCCAGCGGCCGGATCCGCCCTCGAAGCCGAGGTCATAGACCCCGAGCGAGGCCGTCTGCCCGGGGCTCGCGGCCACCCGCCACACCTGCCGCTCGTGGCTCGGCTGCCCTTCGCCCGACGCCTCGTCAGAGTCGTCGCCCGAAGGTTCGCCGGACCCGGCCGCCCGGGACGCGCCAGGCCTGGGCCCAACGGCGTGTCCAAGGGCGTGTCCGAGGGCGTCGGCCTGGCCGCCGAAGCTGCCGCCCTCGAGGGCGTCGCGCCACCAGGCGCGGCGCTCCTGCCAGTGGTCAAGGACTTCGTGCACGACGTAGAGGCGGCCACGCCAGAGAAAGGCATCGGGAGTGACCTGCGCCGGTGCGTCTGCCTCGCCCTCAGCGCGACTCGCCCGGACTTCGATCGGTTCCTCGTAGCGGCGAACCATGGCTGCGAGTCCTTACTCATGGTGGTGACGGATGGCCTGTCGTATGCCGTGTGGCTTTGTCGTATGCCGTGAGGCTCAGGTGTGGCTCTGGCCCACCGACAGGCGGGGTCGAGGCGTCTGATGCAGGCCAGAGCCACAGGCGAAGAGGTGCAGCAGCCCCCTGAGGCGCGCCCGCCGGACGCCCGTGTGAGGCTCCCGATGGAACGCGCCAGCCGCTGCCCTCCTCGGCATCGAACATCTGCCGACATCTGCCAAGGCATCCGTTCGAACATATGTTCGATACCTCGACTGTACACCCCGGGCCCGACCAGCCGTCAAGATCACGCCACCACCGAGACAACACCGCGAGACAACACCGGAGACAACACCGCGAGACAACACCGCGAAATCCTCAAACCGGCGCCCCGAACTCAATACGCTGCCGCCATGAGCACGCCGGACGACGCGGGGATGGTGCGGGACCTCAGCTCCCATCCGGGTGTCGCGCGGGTGCTCGAGATCCTCGCCATGCACCACATCCGCACCGAGGTCCGCTACCTCCCCGACGCCGTCCGCACCGCGGCGGCGGCCGCTGCCGTCCTCGGCGTCACCCCGGCAGAGATCGCCAACACGCTCGTCTTCCGCGCGACCTCCCAGACCGGCGAGGTCACTCCCCTGCTCATCCTCTCCTCGGGTGGCCACCGCGTCGACGTCGACAAGGTCGCCGACCTCACCGAGATCGCCCACATCGAGCAAGCCGACCCCGAGTTCGTCCGCGCCACAACCGGGTTCGCCATCGGCGGCGTCGCGCCCGTCGGCCACCCGCAGCCCATCCGGACCATCGTCGACGTCTCGCTCAGCCGCTATGACACCGTCTGGGCCGCAGCCGGACACAGCCACTCGGTGTTCTCGACGACCTACGACGAGCTGCTGCGCATCACCGGCGGCCAGCCCATGGAAGTCACCTGACGCACGCATGCGGCCCGCCGACCCGACGCGGATCCCCGTGAACGAGCGAGGGGAAACGAGCGGGGGAACGAGCGCCGGAAGGAGTGGGGGAAGAATGAGCGCCATGACGGAGCCCGCAGCGCCCTCAGCAACGCCCAGACCGCCGGTCGAGTGCTGGCTCACCGACATGGACGGCGTGCTCGTCCATGAAGAGCACGCCATCGACGGTGCGCCGGAGTTCATCCAGGCCCTGATCGACACCGGCCGGCGCTTCCAGGTGCTCACCAACAACTCGATCTTCACGCCGAGGGACCTGCGCGCACGCCTGGCGTCCAGCGGCATCGACGTGCCCGAGGACGCCATCTGGACCTCGGCCCTGGCCACCGCGCAGTTCCTCGCCGACCAGAAGCCCAGCGGCACGGCATACGTCGTCGGCGAAGCCGGCCTGACCACCGCACTCCACGACGTGGGCTACATCATGACCGAGCGCAGCCCCGACTACGTCGTGCTCGGGGAGACGCGCACCTACTCCTTCGAGGCCATCACCAAGGCGATCCGGCTCATCGACGCCGGCTCCATCTTCATCGCCACCAACCCCGATCCCTCCGGGCCCTCGCCGTGGGGCAAGCTGCCGGCGACGGGCAGCGTCGCGGCACTGATCAGCACTGCGACCGGCCGTCGGCCCTACTACGTGGGCAAGCCCAACCCGCTCATGATGCGCACCGCCCTCAACCGGATCGACGCCCACTCCGAGACCACCGTCATGGTGGGCGACCGCATGGACACCGACATCGTCAGCGGGCTCGAGGCCGGGCTGCGGACCGTGCTCGTGCTGACCGGTTCGACGCGGCGGGAGCAGGTGGAGTCCTTCCCCTACCGGCCCACCAGGATCGTCAGCTCGGTCGCCGACCTGGTCACCACGGTCCGCGAGCTGGCGCCGTCAGGCGCGCACTGACCGGATGCCGCCGCGGCATCGACGACAACACGACGATCCCGCGGACCACGGGCACCGCGGCCTGCCGTCAGCCGGCCGCGGAGGCCTGGAACGACGGGGCCAGCCCGAGGTTGTGGAAGACCTCGAGCGTGGCCGTCGAGCGGTTCATCGTGATGAAGTGCAGGCCGGGCGCGCCCTCGGCGACCATGCGCTCAGCGAGCTCGGTGGCGATCTGCACGCCGACCGCGCGGACCGCGGCGGGATCGCCGTCGACGGCCTCGAGCCGGCTCACGACCGCCGCCGGCAGCGGCGTGCCCATGAGCTCGGACATGCGGGCGATCTGCCTGACGTTGGTGACCGGCATCAGGCCCGGGGTGATCGGCAGGTCGCGGAGCGCGGCGACGCGGTCCCGCAGCCGGAGGTAGGAGTCGGCATCGAAGACCATCTGGGTGACCGCGAACTCGGCGCCGGCGTCGGCCTTGCGCACGAGCACCTCGACGTCGTGGTCGAGGTCGCTCGACTCGGGGTGGACGTCGGGAAAGGCCGCCACGCCCACGGTGAAGTCGCCGAGCCCCTTGACCAGCGCCACGAGGTGCTCGGCGTGGTCGAGCCCCTCCGGGTGGGCCACCCACGGGCCCCCCACGTTGCCCGGCGGGTCGCCCCGCAGTGCAAGGACGTTGCGGACCCCGGCCGCGGCGTACTGGCCGATCACCTGGCGCAGCTGGGCCACCGAGGCGTTGACACACGTGAGGTGGGCCAGAGGGGTCAGGGTGGTCTCGCGGGCGATCCGCTCGGTGACCCGCACGGTGCGGTCCTGGGTCGACCCCCCGGCGCCGTAGGTCACTGACACGAAGCTCGGGCGCACCCGCTCCAACCGACGGATCGCGTCCCACAGCTGGGCCTCGGCCCCGTCGTCCTTTGGCGGGAAGAACTCGAAGCTGACCGAGACGCTGTCGTCGGACAGCATCTGCGGGATCGATCGGGTCACGTGCTCCGGCCTGGGCATGCGCGACGGGCGGCCAAGTGCCATGCCCCGAGCGTAGTTCAGCGCTGACCCCGTAGGCTCTGTGCGCACACGTGGTGAGACGCCCAGCGGGCCGACCGATGCGCTCACCGATGGGCTCACCGAAGGTGCCGTCGAGGGTGTGGCCCCGACGGTGTAGGCAGGGAGGCAGACGGCATGGCGGACCCGCTCGGCAACCCGCTCGATGCGGCCTCGCTGCGCGCCCGCGTGCAGGAGCGGGTCGACCTGCTGCTGCGCGACCAGGCCACGGTGCTGGAGGAGGTGGGGCCGGCTGTCGACGACCTGTTGGCCGCCATCAGCCGCCTGCTGTCGGGCGGCAAGCGCCTGCGAGCGGCGTTCCTGTACTGGGGAGCCCGCGCCGCCGGGGAGCCGGACTCACCCGCCCTCATCACGCTGGCCACGAGCATGGAGCTCTTCCAGGCCGCTGCTCTCATCCATGACGACGTGATGGATGACAGCGACACCCGCAGAGGTATGCCGTCCGCCCACCGCTCGCTCGCGGCGCGCCACGAGGGGGCCGGCTGGCAGGGCGATGCCGGGCGCTTCGGGGTGGCGGGCGCCATCCTGGCCGGCAACCTCTGCCTCAACTGGACCGACGAGCTGTACTCCACGTGCGGCCTGGGCGCCGAGCAGCTGGCCCGGTCGCGGTGGGTTTTCGACACCATGCGCACCCAGCTGATGGGCGGCCAGTACCTCGACGTGGTCGAGTCGGCCCGGTCCTGGACCGGCCTCACCACCGCTGAGCGCCTCGAGCGCGCCCACCAGGTGATCCGCTACAAGAGCGCGAAGTACACCATCGAGCACCCGCTGCTCATCGGCGCGACTGCCGGCGGCGCCGGCTCCGAGGACCTCGAGGCCCTGTCGCGCTACGGCTTGGACCTCGGGCACGCCTTCCAGCTGCGCGACGACCTGCTCGGGGTCTTCGGCGACCCTGTGGCCACCGGCAAGCCCGCCGGTGACGACCTGCGTGAAGGGAAGCGGACCGTCCTCATCGCGCATGCGCTCGCGGGCGCAGAGCCGGACGACGCGACCGCTCTCGAGGAGCTCCTGGGCCGGCCGGACCTGGGGCCGCGGGAGGTGGAGCGGCTGCGCGACATCATCACCGGGGCCGGCGCGGTCGATGCCGTCGAGTCCGAGATCGCGCACCTGGCGGGAGCGGCTCGGCTGGCCCTGAAGTCGACGAACCTGCTCGACCCGGCCGCGCTCGACGTGCTCGACCGGCTCATCGACACCGCCACGGCCCGCACCGCCTGAGCGCCGACGCTGGGCCGAGTGGGTCAGCCCCCTCTGCCCCCTGCCGGGGACAGGTCTCAGAAGGCCTGCTCCATGGCGCGGCGCCGCACCTCGGTCTTGAAGCCGCCGATGATGGCGTCGATCGGCGCCCCATCCACCGGCAGGGTCGGGTCGGGCGTGAACAGCCAGCGCACGGCCTCCTCATCGGTCATCCCGCCGTCACTCAGCACGGTGAAGGTGCCCCGAAGTGCCGCGAGGGGTCCGTCGGCGCCGAGGAACTTCTCCGGAACCTGGAGGATGCCGCGGTCCCCCACGCGCAGGGCCAGCAGGATGCGGTCCTCCACCATGCGGCGCACGGCGGACAGGGGAACCCCCAGACGGTCCGCGACGTCGGGAATCGGCAGCCAGGACCCCACGAGCTCATGGAGTGCAGGCTCGGCGGGCAGGTCGTCGCCGGGGGAGGTGCTCACGGGCACAGCCTGCCATTGGGGACGCCGCGTCCGCTCGGAAGCGGGTGCGCACGGCGAAGGATTGTCGCTGTGGTGGGCGCCTCCGGTGGTGGCGAGATCCCAGGAGCCAGGCCGATGATGCAGTACGGTCGAGTCACACTGTTAACAATGATCCCACCAGCACCATCAGAACCACCAGCGCCAGGGCCAAGCTCCGGACGAAGCCCGCGGCGACGCCCGCGACGACCCCGAAAGGCGACTGCTGACATGGCACCCGTCATGGCCACACCCCCGGCGTCCCTCAGCGCCTCAACGCCGCCAGCCGTCGTCCGGCCGCGAGGGGACGCGCCCTACGGGTGGACCCGCCACACGGTCAGACCGGGCGACACCGTTGCCGCCCTGGCGCTGGCCGGCCGCACCACGGTCGAGGCCATCGTCGCCAAGAACCACCTCCGCGGCGGCGGCCACCTGATCCGTCCGGGCCAGTCCCTCTGGCTGCCTCGGACCAAACCGGTCCGACCAGCGACGCCCAGGAGGGCCGCAGAACTGCGGCTCACGGCATACCGCGTGCGCAGCGGGGACACCCTCTCGGCCATCGCACACCGGACCGGCACCACCGTTGCCCGCCTGGTGAAGCTGAACCGGCTCTCCACGACGGTCATCCGCGCGGGAACGGGACTGCGGGTCCCACTGCGACCGGCTGCACCGCCCCGGAAGCCGAGGCCGACACCCAGCTCCAGGCCGACGTCGGTCTATGTCGTGCGCACCGGCGACACCCTGGCCGCGATCGCCCGGGGCACCAGGACCCCGCTGCGAACCCTGTTGGCCCTCAACCGTCTCTCGGTCCGCTCGCGCATCTACCCCGGGGAGCGGGTCCGAGTCCTCGCCCCACCCGCGGCGACCCGCCCCGCCGTGGCCCGCTACGCCGTGCGCTCGGGAGACACCCTGAGCGGCATCGCCCATGATCGCGGAACGACAACGGCGCGCCTGCTCAAGCTCAACCGCCTTGCCGACCCCAACCACCTCAGGGTGGGCCAGAGTCTGGCGGTCCCCCAGCCGGTTAGTCGGAAGGCCTTCAGCAGCAACACGTTCGCGGGCCGAACCTACAGCGCGAAGGTGGTGGCCGCAGCGGCAGCCAACCGGGCCGCGCTCGCGCGCAAGCCCGTGCCGAGCCGAGCCCAGACCAAGGCCCTGATCGTCGCGACGGCGCGCGGCCATGGCGTCGATCCCCGGCTGGCCCTCGCGGTGGCGTGGCAGGAGTCGGGCTGGGACCAGCGCCAGGTCTCGGTGGCCAACGCCATCGGGACGATGCAGGTCGTTCCCACCTCTGGCCGCTGGGCCTCGGACATGGCCGGCCGGCGGCTCAACCTCCTGAGCGCGAGAGACAACATCACGGCTGGGGTGGTGATCCTGCGGGCCCTCACCCGGTCGGCCGATTCTCTGGACCAGGCCATCGCGGGCTACTACCAGGGGCTTGCCTCGGTCCAGCAGCACGGGATGTACCCCGACACCAAGCAGTACGTGAAGGCCGTCAAGGCGCACCGAACCCGGATGTGACGGACCGATGCACCGCACCCGCCGACCGCGTCGAGGACGCGCTCCCAGCAGCCTCGCAGCACACGTGACCGATGCGTGATGCCCACCACGGCAGGCCGTGCACGGGTTTGCCCCAGTTTCTTCGTAGAATCTCATGGTGTCCTCTGCTGTGAACGACTCCCTCGTCGGCCGTGAGCTCGACGCGCGCTACCGCGTGATGTCGCACCTGGCCGACGGCGGCATGGCCACCGTCTACGTGGCCATGGACACCCGGCTCGACCGCGAGATCGCGCTGAAGGTCATGCGTCCGCACCTCGCCGACGACGACGCGTTCGTCAGCCGGTTCCGTCGCGAGGCCCGTTCCGCAGCCCGCCTCTCCCACCCCAACGTCGTCGCCGTCTTCGACCAGGGCGAGGACGCCGGGCAGGTGTTCCTCGCCATGGAGTACGTGCCGGGCCACACCCTGCGCCAGGTCCTGACCGACGAAGGGGCCCTCACCCCGCGGGCCGCGCTCGACATCCTCGACTCGATGCTCCAGGCCCTGGCCGCAGCCCACCGGGCCGGCATCGTCCACCGCGACGTCAAGCCCGAGAACGTCATCCTGCGCGAGGACGGCGTCGTCAAGGTCGCCGACTTCGGGCTCGCGCGTGCGGTCACCAGCCAGAGCAACACCTCGACCGGCATGATCCTCGGCACGGTCGCCTACCTTTCCCCGGAGCAGGTCGAGCGCAGCATCGCCGACGTCCGCAGCGACGTCTATGCAGCAGGCCTGGTCCTCTACGAGATGCTCACCGGTGAGAAGGCGTTCACCGGGGAGACACCGATCCAGATCGCCTACCAGCACGTCCACGGCGCGGTGCCCACACCCTCCAGCCGGATCCCCACGCTGTCCCCGGCCCTCGACGCCCTGGTGGCGTCCGCGACGGCGCGTGACCCCGACCGACGCCCCGCCGATGCCGACGCCTACCTCGCCGAGGTCCGCCGGGTCCGTTCCAAGCTGACGCCCGCCGAGCTCGACCAGCGCCCGCAGTCCCACCCCAACGGCACGCGGATCGCCACTGGCGAGCTCAGCCGCACCGCTGCGCTCCCTCTCGGGCAGCCGTCCGACGCCGTCGCCGTCGCCGCAGCCTCGGTCGCTGCTCCACCCCGGGAGTCGCGCCGCCAGGCCCAGGGGACTGGTTCGGACGACCGCGTCCGGGGGCTTCTCTCAGGCCCCGGGCGCTGGCCGGCGATCGCTGTGGGCGTGCTCCTGGTCGCGGCCCTCCTGGCCTGGTTCTTCCTGGCCGGCCCAGGCGCCTCGACCCGCGTGCCCAACGTCGTCGGCAAGACCGCAGCCGTGGCCAAGACGCAGCTCGAGGCCGCCCACCTGCGCGTCGACCCGGCCGACGCCTTCAGCGAGAAGGTGCCCAAGGGCGTTGTCATCTCGACCGATCCGGCCGGTGGCCGGGAGGTCGGACGCAGCACGAAGGTCACCATGACGGTCTCGCTCGGGCCGGAGCGGTATGCCGTCCCCTCCCTCATCGGCCACTCACCCGCCGACGCGCAGACCATGCTCACCCAGGCGAAGCTCGCCGTGGGCAACCTGACCGAGGACTACAGCGAGAAGGTCACCGTCGGCCTGGTCATGGCGAGCAACCCGGGCGAGGGCAAGCTCCTGAAGCCCGGGACCGCCGTCGACATCGTCGTCAGCAAGGGCCGCCAGCCCATCGAGGTGCAGGACTTCACCGGCAAGCCGGCCGACGACGCCGTCAAGTGGATCACCGATGCCGGCCTCAAGGTCAAGGCCGACGACCAGCAGTGGAGCGACACCGTCCCCAAGGGCAGCGTGATCAGCCAGGACCCCACCTCCGGCATCCGCTACCGCGGCGACACGGTCACCCTCGTGGTGTCCAAGGGCCCGGAGGTCGCCACGGTGCCCAACGTCGCGGGCAAGAACGAGAACGACGCCAAGAAGATCCTCGAGGACGCCGGCTTCCAGGTGAAGATCGAGCGCTTCATGGGCGGCATCTTCGGAACGGTGCGCAGCCAGGATCCACCGGGCGACAGCCAGCAGCCCAAGGGCACCACCATCACCCTGATCGTTGTCTAGCGGCTCGGGCGTCCTCCGCCGGGCGAGGGGGCTGAGCCACCAGGGTCTGGCCACCCTGCTTCTCGTCAGCGTCACGACGGTGTGGGGCTCGACGTTCTTCCTGATCCGCGACCTCGTCGCGCACGTCCCGACGCCCGACTTCCTGGCCGTGCGCTTCAGCATCGCGGCCGTCGTGATGGCCGCGCTCTTCTGGCGGCAGACGCGGGCGCTCACCCGGCGCGAGCTGCGGGTGGGCGTCGTGCTCGGTGTGCTCTACGGCGCCGCCCAGCTGCTCCAGACCACCGGCCTCGAGCACACCGATGCTTCCGTTTCCGGCTTCGTCACCGGCACCTACGTCGTCCTGACGCCGGTCTTCGCGGCGGCCCTGCTGAGGGACCACATCGGTGCCAGCACCTGGCTGGCCGTCGCCCTCGCCACCCTCGGCCTGGGCGTGCTCTCCCTGCGCGGCTTCTCCGTCGGTATCGGCGAGTCGCTGACCCTCGCCGCGGCTGCCTTGTACGCGCTCCACATCGTGGGCCTCGGGCGATTCAGCACCCCGGCCTCGGCCAACGGGCTCGCGACCGTGCAGACCATCGTGATCGCCGCCATCTGCACCGTGGGCGGGCTCCCCGGCGGGATCACCCTTCCCGCGACGGGCGGCCAGTGGGCCAGCCTGCTCTACATGGCCCTGATCGCGGGGGCCCTGGCGGTCTGGGCGCAGACCTGGGCCCAGTCGCACCTCACCGCCACCCGGGCGGCCATTGTGATGACGATGGAGCCGGTCTTCGCGGCCTTCTTCGCGGTGCTGTTCGGGGGCGAGAGCATCACCGTGCGCATGCTCCTGGGCGGGGGCCTGGTGCTCTCGGCGATGTACCTCGCCGAGCTGCGCGGACGAAGCCGCGACCCCGAGGCCAGCGCCGCCCAGAGCCCGCCGTCAGAGCTGCTCCATCACGAGGCTTGAGGCCCCGACTCCATCAAGTGGGTCAGCACGTCGATCGCCGCGTCGCTGCCATCGTCGTCGACGTCGAGGTGCCAGACCAGGCGCACCTTGGTGCCGCTCACGGCATACAGCCGCACTCCGCGCGCGAGGGCGGCGTCGCAGAACGCCTTCGCCGACCACCCCGTGACCGCAACGTCGGCGATCACGATGTTGGTCTCGACCTGATGTGGGTCGCAGACCGCAGGTGCCACCCGGGCCAGGGCCTCCGCACAGCGCCTGGCCCGCGCGTGGTCGTCGGCGAGCCGCGCGATGTGGTGGTCGAGGGCGTAGAGCCCCGCCGCGGCCAGGATGCCCACCTGCCGCATCCCTCCGCCGAAGCGCTTGCGCCAGATGCGAGCCTCCTGCATGGCCTGGGCCGACCCGGCCAGCACCGATCCCACGGGAGCCCCCAGCCCTTTGCTGAGGCACACGCTGACGGTGTCGAACTCGCGCCCGTAGTCGGACAGTGGCACGCCCGTGGCGACGTGGGCGTTCCACAGCCGCGCGCCGTCGAGGTGCATCGCGACTCCGCGCGCCGACGTCTCCCTGCGCAGCTCGCGGATCGTCTCGAGCGGCTGGATGGTTCCACCACCGAAGTTGTGGGTGTTCTCGACCACCACCAGCGCCGTGTTGACCTGGTAGACGCCCCCGTCGGCGACCATCAGCGCGAGGGGCTGTGCCGGGTCGAGCAGGCCGCGCTCGGCCACCCACGATCGCGAGCTGATCCCGGAAAGGACCGCCGCGGCCCCGAGCTCCGCCCGCAGCACGTGGGCCAGGGAGTCGGCGATCAGCTCCTGTCCCAGCCCGACGTGGAGCCGCACCCCCAGCTGGTTGGCCATGGAGCCGCTCGGGGTGAACAGCGCGTCCTCGTGCCCGAGCAGGTCGGCGACGCGGGCCTCGAGGGCCCGGACGGTGGGGTCCTCGCCGAAGACGTCGTCGCCCACCTCGGCGCTGGCCATCGCCGCGCGCATCGGCGCGGTGGGCCGGGTGAGCGTGTCGGAAAGCAGGTCCGCGCGCAGGGCGGTGGCGAGGGCGTCGGCCACGAGTCAGTCCCTGCTGAGCATCTCGGCAACCAGGAAGGCGAGCTCCAGGCTCTGCTGATGGTTGAGCCGCGGGTCGCACACGCTCTCGTAGCGCTTGTTGAGGTCGGCGTCGAGGATCTTCTCCGCGCCGCCCAGGCACTCGGTCACGTCGTTGCCGGTGAGCTCCACGTGGATGCCGCCGGGCACGGTGCCGAGCCCCTGGTGGACCTCGAAGAAGCCGCGCACCTCCTC
The DNA here is from genome assembly GCA_035691065.1 of Dermatophilaceae bacterium. Lineage (GTDB taxonomy): Bacteria > Actinomycetota > Actinomycetes > Actinomycetales > Dermatophilaceae > DASSJT01. Next base: position 28,990 of record DASSJT010000113.1, on the reverse strand, counting down.
GACCACGTGGTCGAAGTCACGCGTCTTGTAGCCCGATGCGGACTCGAAGGTGTTGCCGTGCATCGGGTCGCAGATCCAGGTGACCTGGGCCCCTGAGGCCGTGACCTTCTCGACCAGCTCGGGGAGCGCATCGCGCACGGTCTGGGCGCCCATGCGGGTGATGAAGCTCAGCCGCCCCGGCTCGCGGTGCGGGTCGATCCGGTCGATGAGCCGCAGGACCTCGTCCGGGTGGGCTTTCGCGGACAGCTTGATGCCCACCGGGTTGCGCACTCGCGAGACGAAGTCGATGTGCGCGCCGTCGAGGTCGCGGGTGCGCTCGCCGATCCAGATGAAGTGCCCCGAGGTGTCGTAGAGGTCGCCGCTGCGGCTGTCGATGCGGGTCAGCGGACGCTCGTAGTCGAGCAGCAGGGCTTCGTGGGCGGAGAAGAACTCCGTCGTCTTCATCGCCTCGAAATCTGCGCCGCAGGCCTGCATGAACTTCATCGCCTTGTCGATGTCGCGGGCCAGGCGCTCGTAGCGCGCGTTGGCGGCGTTGGCGATGAACCCGCGGTTCCAGTCGTGGACGTGCCGCAGGTCGGCGAAGCCGCCGTGGGTGAAGGCGCGCACGAGGTTCAGCGTCGCGCTGCTCGCGTGGTAGGCCCGGACCAGCCGGCTCGGGTCGGGTGTGCGGGCGCCCGCCGTGAACTCGAAGTCGTTGACCATGTCGCCGCGGTAGGCGGGCAGGGTGACCCCCTCGCGGGTCTCGCTGCCGCTGCTGCGAGGCTTGGCGTACTGGCCCGCCATGCGGCCGACCTTGACGACCGGCACCGAGGCGCCGTAGGTCAGGACGGCGGCCATCTGCAGGATCGTCTTGACCCGGTCGCGGATGTTGTCGGCCGTGGCGGCGGCGAAGGTCTCCGCGCAGTCACCGCCCTGGAGCACGAACGCCTCGCCGCGGGCGGCCGCAGCCATGCGCGTGCGCAGCACGTCGCACTCCCCAGCGAACACCAGCGGCGGATAGCTCGCCAGCGTCTCCATGGCCACAGCGAGGGCGCCGTGGTCGGGCCAGTCCGGCTGCTGCGCAGCCGGGAGGCTGGCGGCGGCGGCGAGGCTGGCGAGGGGGCCCTCGTGAGGGCTGGTGCTGGTGCTGGTCACCGGTCAAGGATAGGGCGCCCCCCACGCCGGCCTGCCGCCAGGCCGTATGCCGGTCAGCGGGCTGGCGGGTCCCCCTCCAGACCGCGGGCGAGGGCGAACCGGGCCAGCTGCACCCGGTTGTGGAGCTGGAGCTTGCCGAGGGTGTTCTGGACGTGGTTCTGCACCGTGCGGTGGGAGAGAAGCAGCTCGGCGGCGATCTCCTTGTAGGACAAGCCGGTTGCGACGAGTCGAAGGATCTGGGTCTCCCGGTCGGTCAGCTCGGGGATCGGCCGGCCGGGTTGGGTCGCGGCGGCTGGCTGGGACGAGAGGCGCTGGTACTCCCCGAGCACCAGGCCGGCGAGGCCCGGGCTGAAGACGGCCTCGCCGCGTGAGGTTGCCCGGACGGCGTCGACGATGTCAGCGCTGGAAGCCGACTTGACGAGGTAGCCCGTCGCCCCTGCCTTCACCGCGTCGAGGACGTCCTGCTGTTCTCCACTGGCCGACAGGATCAGCGTGCGGGTGGGGAGGTCGGCGATGGCGGCGCACACCTCGTCCCCCCGCAGTCCCGGCAGGTTGAGATCGAGCACGAGCACGTCGGGCACGGTCGCTCGCGCCCGGCGCACCGCCGACGGCCCGTCGGCAGCCGTGGCAACCACTCGCTGGCCCGCCGCTTCCAGGTCGCGGGCCAGCGCATCGAGCCACAGCGGGTGGTCATCGGCGACGAGGACCGTGGTCGGCTCTCCGTCGCGACCTGCCCGTGGGGTTGGCATCTGTTCACTCGGGTTCTGGGCGGTCGGGTTCTGGTCGGTCGGGTTCTGGCCGGTCATGGCGCTCCTGCGGCTGCGGGGTCAGTGGACCGAGGAAGGTCGGTCGGGACGGTCATGCGCACCGTGGTGCCGGAGCCCGGGCGTGAGGTGATGGTGCAGTCGCCGCCGACCTCCCGCAGGCGGCCCCGGATGCTCGACCTGACGCCCAGCCGGCCTTGCCCCGCTGCATCGTCAAGGCGACCCTCCGGCATACCGCCGCCGTTGTCGCGCACCGTGACCACGACCTCGCGCGGCGTGCCCTCGACCAGGACCCAGGCCTGGGCACCGGGGCCTGCGTGACGTGCGACGTTGTCCAGCGCTGCCCCGACGGCCGCGACGAGCTCGCGTTCGGCGCGGGCGGGGAGCAGCACCGGCCCCGCGGGGGCGGAGATATGGACCCGCTCGCGCTCGAGGGAACCGAGCGTGGCGCGCACGTCCCTGGTCTCCGCGGGCTCGTCGAGCACCTCGCGGGGGTGGGAGACCAGCTGGCGCAGCGCGCGCTCCTGCTCCCCCGCCAGCTGCGCCAGCTCGGCCGCGGGGCCGCCCAGCTCGGCTCCGCGTCGGTGGATGAAGGCCAGGGCCTGCAGGACGCCGTCGTGCACGGCGCGCGCCAGCCGCTCGCGCTCGCGGACCCGCTCCTGGGCGGCAAGGGCATCTGCCAGCTGACGGTGCCCCTGTCGGGCAAGGTCGACGCTGAAGCCGACCAGGCCGCCGGTCAGCACCAGCAGCACGATGTTGTGCATCGTCGAGCCGCTCAGGTGCCCGCTCGACTCGACCAGGTCGACCAGCCCGATGGCGACCGCCGCAGCCAGGCCGCCCCGCCATCCCATGAGCACGGCCGCGCACAGCACGCCCGCCGCAGGCCAGATGCTGGGCAGCGTCGGGGACCCGGCCCGGACGGCGTCGAGACCATCAGCAGGGATGGACGCGAGGATGGCAGCTGCGGCGAGTGCCACCTCGCACGCCACGAGGACCCGGGAGCGGGCCCGCACCAGGGGCATGACAAGACTCCACGCCGCCAGCACCGCGAGGACCACTGCGGCCACCCAGGGGCGGCCCATCTCGTCGTGGCGGCGCCACACCAGGAGTCCGGCGTAAGCGACAGCCAGCGGACGTAAGACCTCGATGGCCCGCCACATCGCGTCCGTGATCGCCGGCTCGGACGGCGTCGGACGGGATGGTGGCGGCCCGGACGGTGTCAACCCGGAACGTGTTGCCACACTGCCCACGGCAGCGTCAGCTGGCCGCGCGCTGTCCGGGCGCCGTGTCGCCGTCGGGGTGGTCACCCTCGGACTCGTCGTCCTCGAGCGTTCCCGCGCCCGCGATGTAGGGCTGGTCGTCGGCGGCGTCCAGCGCCTCTTCGAGCTCGCGGGCCGCAGAACCCGGCTTGGCCGCCTCTTGGAGGTCGCGAGCCCGGGACTTCGCCGCGAGGAGGATCCGTTCCTTCATCGACTTTGCGTAGATGTCGACGTACTCCTGGCCGGACAGCCGCATCAGCTCGTACATGATCTCGTCGGTGATGGAGCGCAGGACGTAGCGGTCGCCCTCCATGCCCTCGTAGCGCGAGAAGTCCAGCGGCTTCCCGATCCGGATGCCGATCCGCATGATCTTCGGCAGCTTCCGCCCGGTGGGCTGGGCCTTGTCGGTGCCTATCATCGCCACTGGGATGACGGGAACCCGCGCCTCGAGGGCCATCCTGGCGATGCCGGTCTTGCCCTTGTAGAGGCGTCCGTCCGGCGACCGGGTGCCCTCGGGGTAGATGCCCAGGATCTCGCCGCGGCGCAGCACCCGTAGACCCGACCGAAGTGCGGCGTCGCCTGCCCTGCCACCCGACCGGTCGACCGGCAGCTGGCCGACGCCCTTGAAGAAGGCCGCCGTGAGCCAGCCCTTGATGCCGTGCCCGGTGAAGTAGTCGGACTTTGCCAGGAAGGTCATGCGCCGCGGCACGACCAAGGGCAGGAAGATCGAGTCGGAGAACGAGAGGTGGTTGCTCGCGAAGATGGCGGCGCCCTCTTCGGGGATGTTCTCGGACCCCTCGACCCATGGCCGGAACAGCAGCTTCAGGATGGGGCCGAGAACCACCGTCTTGAGGACCCAGTAGAACACGCGTCACCTCCTGTCGTGTCTCGAACTCTACGGCACCGTGACCTGCGCTGCTCTGCCTGCGAGTGTGCCCCCGGCGGGTGCGCTCGGCCACCCGGGGGCGTGCGCGCATCCGCCACGACCGCCGCTGGAGCGAGAGTGACTGCGGTCAGCCCGAGTCGCTCCGGGGCGTGGCGCGGGGACCGTAACGCGACCGGCTGATGCTGCGTTTGCGGGTGCCGATGACTACGCTCGTCTGTAGCAGCACACGCCATCCGACGAGTGCGGCAGCAGGGAGCGCCTGCAGCGCCAGGAGCTCAGTCGAGACTTGAGGAAACGTGGCTGACCGGAACGTCGACGACGTCTTCGCCGAGATCATCTCCCACTGGGATGACTCGGACGATGTTGCGTCCGATGCCCCTGCGTCCGATGCCGCTGCGTCGGATGCCGTGAGAGATGCTGCGTCCCCTGCCGCGTCTGCGCGCGATGACACAGCGGCCGGTCGCGCGCCGGCCAGCGACCCGCCCCCGACGGAGAGCTCCCTGACCGGCGAGGCGCCGCCAGCCGAGCGCTCTGGGGGTACCGACCGCTCTGAGGGTACCGACCGCTCTGGGGGCGCCGACCACCACGCGCGACGGTCCGCCGAATCGCCTGCCTCCCGAGACTCCGCCGCCGAAGACCAGGCGGAAGTCCCCTGGCCGGTGTGGCGCGGTGCCCTCGCGCCCAGCGACGAGGCCGTCGAGCGGGCCGAGCTCGCCGGCGCCGACGACGACGGCCACTTCGTGCCCGGTCCCCTCGCGCCGCTGCCCCCGACCGAGGATCTCCACTTCTGGGGCATCGTCGTGGGGCTGGTCGCCGGCCCCCTGCTCCTGTTGTGGCTGGTCATCGTGCGGCCCGACGTCAGCGGCTGGTGGACGGTGGCGGCCGTGGCCCTCACCGTGGGCGGCTTCGCCCTGCTCGTGCTGCGCCAGCCCAAGACTCGCGACGCCGACGACCCCGACAACGGAGCCCGACTCTAGCGAAGCTGGACGTCGACCCAGACCGGGCGGTGGTCGCTTGCGGCCACCAGGTCGTCGACCGGCAGGCTGAGTTCCTGGTGCGGGCCGACGACGACGTCGGGAGAGCCGAACACGACGTCGAGCATGGACCTGGGGTTTCGAGCCGGGAAGGTCGGCGCAGCGGGAGAGATCAGCCGCATCGACGAGGCGATGAGCTCCCACGCCCGGCCCTGCTCACCCTCGTTGAGGTCGCCCGCGAGCAGGACCGGCCCACCGCCGGAGATGCTCTTCAACACATGGGCGGCATGGCGCTGCCGTTCCGCCTCGTCGAGGCTCAGGTGGACGCTGGCCACGACCAGGGGCTGGCACCCTGGGGTCGCAAGCCGCATCACGGCATACCCCCTGGTGCGCTGGAGCCGCGCGACCCGCAGGCGGTGGTGGCGGGACTCGGAGACCTGGACCCGCAGCGAGGTGAAGATCGTGGTGCCGCCGCTCCCCCGGTGCCGCCCCGACCAGTACATGCCGCATCGCGCTGCGAACGACGCGACGCGGAAGGTCGAGAACAGCCGGCGAGGCACCTCCTGGAGGCACAGGACGTCGGGATCGATCGCCCGGATCACGCGGGCCGCAGCGCCGGGGTCGTCCTTGAAGTCGCGCAGGTTGTAGGAGGCCACACGGACGGTGGTCACCGGGCGGCGCCGGTGGAGCCGCTGGCCGCGCCGGAGCCGAGGCGCACCCCCTCGCGGGCGAGGTCCGCTGCCCCGATCATCCCGGCCTCGTTGCCGAGGCGTGCTGCGACGATGGCCGCCGCGGGACGGTATCCGCGCCCGGTCAGCTGCCGGCCGAACGACTCACGGGCCGGCTCCAACAGGAGGTCACCGGCGGCGCTCACACCCCCGCCGATGACGAACGTGCCGGGATCGAAGGCAGCGGCAAGGTTCGCGATGCCGATACCGAGCCAGCGACCGATCTCGCCGAGCAGCTCGACGGCCGTCGGGTCCCCCTCCCGCGCCGCCTCGGTGATCATCGGGCCGGTCAGCCGCTGGGGATCGCCCCCGGCCCGCACGAGCAGGTCCGTGGCCACGGGGCTGTTGGCCATCACCAGGGCGCGCGCCTCGCGCACCAGGGCGTTGCCCGAGGCGTACTGCTCCCAGCACCCCCGGTTGCCACACTCGCAGCGGTGGCCGCCGGGAACCACCTGCATGTGGCCGAACTCGCCGGCGATGCCGAACTTGCCGCGAACCACCTGCCCGCAGATCAGGATGCCGCCCCCGATGCCGGTGCCCAAGGTGATCATCATCAGGTGCGTCTCCCCCTGCGCCGCACCGAACTTCCACTCCGCCCAGGCCGCCGCGTTGGCGTCGTTGTCGACGAACACCGGCACGGGTATGCGCCGCTGGAGGGCATCCCGCAGGGGCTCCTGTCGCCACGACAGGTGAGGGGCGAAGACCACAGTCGCTCGGTCCGCGGCGACGAAGCCGGCCGCACCGATGCCGACGGCGATCACCCGCTCCGAGTCGACCGCGCCGAGCAGCTCGCCCACCACGTCGACGATGGTTCCCTCCACGACGTCGGGGCTGATGGAGCGGTGCGGTGTGTCACGCCGAGCGCGCACGACGATGTTCCCCGACTCGTCGAGGACACCGCCCGCCACCTTGGTGCCACCGATGTCGATGCCGATCGACAGGACGGCCCCCGAGGGCCCGGATCCGTCGGAGGCTGGCGGGCTCACGCCGAGGCTGCCGGTCATCGCAAGCTCGCTGTCAGAGCCAGGTCGGCGACCCCGATCATGCCCGCGTCGTTGCCGAGCTGGGCGAGCTCCAGCTCAGGCGTGGGCCGGTGCCCTCGGCCGATCAGGTTGCGGAGGAACGCTTCTCGTGTCGGACCGAGCAGCAGCTCGCCCGCCTCGGCGACCCCGCCCCCGACGACGACCAGCCCGGGATCGAGGATCGCGCCCACCGATGCGATGCCCTCGCCGAGCCAGGTGCCCAGGTCGGCGAGCAGCTCGATGGCCGCCGGATCGCCCTGTCGGGCGGCCTGGGTGATGTGCACGCCCCGCAGGGCCGCCGGGTCGTCGCCGCACAGCTCTGCAAGCGCGGCGGCGTGGGGGCTGTGCGCGGTCACCAGCTCTCGAGCCTCGCGGACCAACGCGTTCCCGGAGGCGTACTGCTCCCAGCAGCCCTTGTTGCCGCACCCGCACCGCCGGCCGTCGGGCACGACCCGCATGTGCCCGAGCTCGCCGCCGATCCCGAAGGCACCGCGAAGGAGTCCCGAGTCGACGACCGCACCGCCCCCGACGCCGGTGCCGACGGTGACGAGCACCATGTCGTCGACGTCGCGGGCCGCGCCGAAGCGGAACTCGCCCCAGGCCGCGGCGTTGGCGTCGTTCTCGATCACCACCGGCAGGTCCAGGAGCACCTCCAGCCGCTCCTTGAGCGGCTCGTCGCGCCAGGCCAGGTTGGGGGCGAAGAGAACGGTCGATCCGGTGCGGTCGACGAAGCCCGCGCAGGCGACGCCGACGCCGGCCACGACGCCCCCTGGGGCCGCCGCCGCGAGCTCGCGCACCAGCGCGGCCGACTCGAGCGCGATGGCGGGCGGGTCCTGGGCAGGAGTGTCGCGCTTGGCCTGGGCCAGGACGCGGCCGGAGGGGTCGACCAGCCCACCGGCGATCTTGGTCCCGCCGATGTCGAGGCCGATCGCGGGACGGCCAGGTGCGGCAGTGGGGATGGTCATGACCGTGAGTCTGCCGTTCGGCCCCTCGCCGTGGCGTCCTCATCCACCACAGGGATGTCCTCGACCGGGATGTCCTCGACCGGGTGCCCCGCCGGCATGCCCTGAGCTGCACCCGACGCCGCGCGGGCCTGTTCCGCGAGGGTGCGCAGGCCGACCAGGGCGGCACTGGCCACGTCGACGAGACGGTCCAGCGTCTCCGGCCTGAGCGTGCTCAGCAGGCCCACGCCCTGGCACACCGGGCAGACCCGGCATACGGCGGCCACTGCCGGCGAAGCGTGGCCGCGCACCGGGGCACCGCACTGTGCGCAGGTCCCCTGCTGCTCCCCGGGCTCCTCGCGCTCGTCGTTGGACCGCGACTCCTCGCCCGACCCCGCCGCTGCCTGCTGCTCGCCGGACGCGCCCGGCTGGGCGGTCTCGCCGGACTCGGCGGACGCGCCCGGCTGGGACGGCTCGGCCGGCTCGGCCGACGGTGACGTCTGGGCCCAGCCGCTGAGGGCCTCGATCAGGCGCGCCGCCTCGTCGGCAACCTTCCCCACCGGCTGACGGGGAGCGGGGGGCGCAGGGGCATCTGCGGGCACCTCGGGCTCTCGGGGCCAATCGCGCCCGCCGCGCCCATCGGGCCCATCACGCTCATCCACGGGGCCAGACCTCCTCATCAGGGGTGAACCGAACGCGCAGCTGCGACTGGCGCACCGCAGCGCCCGTGACAAAGCATCGTTGCAGGGCCGCCGGAAGGGTCAGCACGCGGCGATGGTCCCCGACCGAGATCAGCAGGTCGTCCCCGCGCCGCTTCAGACCCACTTCGCCCGAGCTCACCAGCGGGAGGGGCAGCGTCAGCACGAACTCCTCGTCCTCCCGCGACACCTGCAGGCCGGACCCCAGCGGCGGCTCCAGGAGGCTGGCCCTCGTGAGCGGGCCAGGTTGCAGGGCCTGCGCCATCTCTGCCAGCGCCTGCGGGCCGACGGGTTCGCCCGGCAGATAGGGAGCTGTCACCACGGGTATGCCGTGGAAGGACTCCCGGACCTCCTCCAGCCCGCGCTTCTGCGCGGCGTTCCAGGCCGCCCGCCAGGGGTCCGGGTGGGGTCCGGCCGCACGGCCCTCGGCGTCAGTCCGCGGACTCCCCGGGCCTGCCGCCAGGTCGACCGTGTCGGCCGGCGGGAACACCCGGTTGACCACCACGCCGTCGACCGTGAACCCGAAGAGGCTGAGCGAGGTCCAGGTCCGTCGGGACTCGGAGATCACCACGCGCTCCGGAGTGAGGACGAGCCGGACCGATGTCTGCTCGCCCGCGAGGATCCGGTGGACGTCCCTCAGGTGCGAGTGCCAGCCGCGGACCACCTCGACCACCTCCGGGTCGGGGATCGGCACACCGGCCGCTGCGGCGGCAGCCGGGCGCAGGGTCCGGATGAGCGCCCGCTGCCCCGGCACCAGTCGCTGGAGGTGCCAGGCCAGAGCCTCCGGCAGGGCGAGCAGGCGAAGTGTCTCCGCGGTGGGCGCGCAGTCGACGATCACGAGGTCCCACTCACCGGAGGCGACCTGGTGGCGGAGCTCCAGCAGCGCCGCGATCTCCTCGGCGCCCGGCAGGGCAGTGATCTCCTCGGCCACCACGGCGTCGATACCGACGACGTCGAGCACGGACAGCAGGTAGGACTGCACGACGCGCCACGAGTCGTCCAGCGCCGTCGGCGGCCCGATCTGCTGGGCGGCGAGGCCCTCGACCTCCGCAACCTCAGCCGGTTTGCCGTCCGATCCGAGCTCGATGCCCAACGTATCGCCGAGCGAGTGGGCCGGGTCGGTCGACATGACGAGCGTCCGCAGGCCGAGGCCGGCGGCGGCCACGGCCGTAGCAGCGGCCGTCGTCGTCTTCCCGACGCCGCCCTTTCCCGTGTAGAGGATGACCCTCATGGTTTCTCAGCCCCGCCGGCCGCGGGGTCGCCTGGCCCGGCTCAGCCCTCGACCCTCCGCTTGAGCTCCTTCAGGGCAGTGTCGATGATGACCTTCTCGGCTCTCCGCTTCAGCATTCCCAGCATGGGGATCTTCACGTCTACCGTGAGCCGGTAGGTCACGGTCGTGCCCGGGCCGGCGGACTCGAGGGTGTAGGAGCCGGTCATCTCCTTCAGGACGGTCCCCGTGACCAGCGACCACGAGACCACACCGGTGCCGTCCTCCCGGACGTCCCATTCGTAGTCGAGCACGTACGTGTCCCTGAGGACCCCGGCGTCGAGGGTGTACTGGACCTGGTCGACCCAGCCGTCGCCCTCCTCGCTCAGCACGGTGACCTCCTTGACCTCCGCCGCCCATTGCGGGTAGCTCTCCACATCGGCGATCACGTCGAGGACCTCTGCGGCCCGGGCGTCGATGCCGATGCTGGATTCGGTACGGTCAGCCATGGCCCGAAGGCTACAACGGGCGCCGCTCGACCGTGTCCTTGAGATGGTGCACCCAGGCCTTCCAGCGCAACACGTGCCGACGCTGCACGTCAGCCGGTGCACCCGGCATACGCACTCCCCTCATGTAGTGGTGCACGACCGCACCGTCCCACCAGGGCTCGATCCATACCTCCATGTCCCCCTCGACCTGGCCGGCCACCGACCAGCGCCACCCCCGCTCCCCCCGGTCGCGGACGAGCGTGAGCCGCAGGTGGGGCCAGAGCTCAGCCCAGAGCGCGGGCCCGTCGAGGGCCGCGCGGATCGCCTCGGGCGCAGCGCGCACGAAGGTGTCGTCGACGACGTCGACGCGGCGGCGCATCTCACGTCCTGGTCGCACTCGTGACATCGTCCTCGGCAGGTCGCTGGGTCGGCGTGAGGCTGGTCGGGGGTATGCCGGGTGGGGCCGGCCCTGCAGGCGGCAATGTACCCCTGAGTATCGTTCGGGGCGGGAGTGGTCCGGTCCCCCGGCAGCTGAAGGAGTCTTCGTGCACGAAAGCGTGATGCCAGCCCTGGTCGAGCCTCGGCTGGAGGGCTCCCTCGCCGATCTTCCAGCCCGCAACGCCCAGCGCAACCCCGCTGGCGTGGCCTTCTCCCAGCGCTCCGGCAGCGGGTGGTCCAACGTCACGGCGGCCGAGTTCGCAGCCGACGCGCGCGCGGTCGCCAAAGGCCTCGTCGCGAAGGGGATCGCCACCGGCGACCGGATCGCCATCATGGCCCGGACGCGCTACGAGTGGACCCTGGTCGACTTCGCCGCCTGGACGGCGGGCGCTGTCGTGGTGCCGATCTACGAGACCTCGTCGAGCGAGCAGGTCGAGTGGATCCTCCAGGACTCCGGCGCGAAGGCGATCGTCGTCGAGACCGCGGCCCACGCCGCCACGGTCGAGGCGGCCCGGCGCGGCCTGCCGGGGCTGACCAGCGTCTGGCAGATCGAGGCGGGCGCGATCGCACAGCTGCGCGAGGCCGGTTCCGCGGTGTCCGAGGAGCAGCTCGACGCCGCCCGTGCGGGCATCGACCGGTCGAGCCTGGCCACGATCATCTACACCTCGGGCACGACCGGGCGGCCCAAGGGCTGCGAGCTCACGCACGGCAACTTCATGAACCTGGCCGAGAACGCCGCCGAGCGCCTCGCCGCTGTCGTCCGGGTGGAGGGCGCCGCAACCCTGCTCTTCCTGCCCCTGGCCCACGTGTTCGCGCGGTTCATCGAGGTCCTCTGCGTGGCCGCCGAGGTCCGCATGGGGCACAGCGCCGACATCAAGAACATCCTCGACGACTTCGCCGCGTTCCAGCCCACGTTCTTCCTGTCGGTGCCGCGCGTGTTCGAGAGGATCTTCAACTCGGCCGAGGCCCGCGCCACGGCGGACGGCAAGGGCAGGATCTTCGCGGCGGCGACCGCCGCTGCCATCGCCTACTCGGAGTCTTTGGACGCGGGAAGAACCCCCATCGTCCTGCGCCTGCGGCACGCGCTCTTCGACCGGCTGGTCTACGCCAGGCTCCGTGCCGCCATGGGCGGGAAGGTCCAGTACGCCGTCTCCGGCGGCGCCCCCTTGGGCACCCGGCTCGGGCACTACTTCCGCGGCATCGGCGTCACCATCCTGGAGGGCTACGGCCTGACCGAGACGACCGCCCCGGCGACGGTCAACGTGCCGGAGCGGGTCAAGATCGGCACGGTGGGCCCGCCACTGCCGGGCGTCACCCTGCGGACTGCCGACGACGGGGAGGTCCTCATCAAGGGGATCAACGTCTTCATCGGCTACTACAACAACCCCGCTGCCACCGCCGACGCGATCCACGACGGCTGGTTCCGCACCGGCGACCTGGGCGAGCTCGACTCCGACGGCTACCTGCGGATCACCGGGCGCAAGAAGGAGATCCTCGTGACGGCGGGCGGCAAGAACGTCGCGCCGACCGTGCTCGAGGACCGGCTGCGCGCCCACCCGATCATCTCCCAGTGCATCGTGGTCGGAGACCAGAAGCCGTTCATCGCCGCGCTGATCACCCTCGACCCGGAGATGCTGCCGATGTGGGCGCGCGCCCACGGGATGGATGGCGTGACCCTCGCCAGCGCTCGCACCGACGAGCGCATCCTCGCTGAGCTGCAGCGCGCGGTAGACGAGGCCAACCAGGCGGTGAGCAAAGCCGAGTCGATCCGCAAGTTCGCGGTGCTCGACACCGACTTCACCGAAGAGAGCGGCCACCTGACGCCCTCGCTCAAGCTGCGCCGCAACATCGTGATGCGCGACTACGCCGACGAGGTCGAGGCGCTCTACAGCAGCTGAGCCACCGGGACGCCCGTGTGCGGCACGTCGCGCCATGGGACGTCGCGCAACGCGATGACCCGACCCCACTACCGTCTACCCGTGCCCCGCCCCCGCCCGATGCGGCTCCCCCTAAACCGCTCCCGCACTGCCACCGCCAATGCCATCGCGCTGGCGGTGGCCTGGCTGGCGTACCTCGGCGTCCTCCAGTGGAGCGTCGTGCGGTTCCGGGTCCCCATCGTCCTGACGCTGACCGCATGCGCCGTCCTGCTGGCCCTTTGGCTCGCGACCCGCGCGCGGGTCGCGCCCACCCCCTGGGTGGCCGCGCTGGTCCCGGTGGGGAGCGTGGCCCTGACGCTCGTCGTCCCGCTGTTCAGCTACTTGCGGGGTGGTCCCCTGACCGCGGCGGTCGGCACGCTCGTGGTCGGCTCGCTTGCCGCCGGATCGGCACTGTTCATGGCGGGCGGGGGCCAGCGGGCCCCTGCGGCAGTGCGGGGCTGGTCGCGGCTCGCGCTCGGTGTGGCCTGCACAGCGTATGCCGTGACCGTCGCCATCGCGGTCCTGGGCGACCCGGCGCCGCGCATTGACGTCTGGGTGACCCTCCAGCAGGCCAGCGACGCCCTCGCCCGCGGCGAGAACTTCTACGCCATGACCTGGACGGGCAGCCCCGGGATCCAAGACGCCTTCACCTACCTTCCCTGGGCCGCGGTCCTGCTGGCGCCGGGGCGCTGGCTTGCGGGGGACGTGCGCTGGGCGCTCGGGGTCTGGATGCTCGTGGCAGCCGCAGCGTTCTGGCGCCTCGCAGCGCCGCGCCGATCGCCAGTCCCGGCGGCCGGTGCGCCACGGGGGAAGTCCGCCCCGGCGGGAGCGACAGCGGTGGCATCCGCGGCCCGCCCCCATCCGGCCTGGATCGCGGCAGTGGCGGCCGTCTGGCTGCTGCTGGCGCCCGGCACGCTGACCCAGATCGACCAGGCCTGGACCGAGCCGCTCCTCCTCGCCGGCTTGGGGTGGTGGGCGGTCCTCGTCTCCCGGGGCCGCGCCTGGTGGGCCGTCCTCCCGCTGGCCCTGGCCTGTGCCAGCAAGCAGCACCTCGCCCTCCTGCTCCCGCTGGTGATGCTGTGGCGGCCCTTCGGATTCCGGCGGGCGGTGGCCACGGGCGCGCTGACCGGCATCCTCATCGCTCCGTGGTTCCTCGCCAGCCCCGCCGACTTCGTTCATGACACCGTGACCCTCCTGATCGGCTTCCACCCGATCCGGTTCGCGAACACCTGGTACCTGCTGGCCCTCAACGAGTACGGCGTCACGCTCCCCTTCTGGCTGACCGGCCTGGTCGTCCTGGGCACCCTTGGGGGCTCCGCCTGGGTGGTCTGGCGGCGCCAACCGCCAACCGCCGAGCTGCTGCGGTGGCTCGCCTTGGTGCTGCTGGCAGCCAACCTGGTCAACAAGCAGGCGTTCTACAACCAGTACTGGCTCTCGGCGGCCCTCGTCGCCCTCTCCCTCGCTGCCCCGCCTAGCCCGCGAGAGTCACCAGGTAGGACCGCCAGCGTGCCGTGAATGCTGCCCGGGACGTGTCGAATACCCCAGTGAAGGCCCGGTCAGCGCGGGCGGCGACCTGGGCGGCGGAGAGCTGCTCGCCCGTGTTGGGGCCGGCGGCGGCGCGGTAGAACGACACCAGCCGGCGCTCGCCCCACCGGTCGGCGATGAGGCACACGGCGAGCCAGGCGCCGTTGTAGCTCGGCGCGATGGTGCCGCGCGCGGGGTCGAACGCGGCGTCGCCAGGGAGCGCGGCAGGGACCTTCCCGGCTCGGACCTGCTTCAGCAGGTCGGCCGCGACGACGCGGCGCGGGAGCCCGAGCTGACGGTAGCCGACGTAGTCGGCGAAGCCCTCGGATAGCCAGGTCGGCACCTGGCCACCGGAGGTGGCGCGGACAGCGGCGTGGGTGGCCTCATGGCTCAGGACCACCTGACGCCCGGCGGGTCGCAGCTTGGCGAACGCCTGCGGGTTGATGACGATCCGGTCGGCGAGCGAGAGCCCGGACTCCGGCGACTGGGGCCCGTCGGTGACGGCCGCCACCTGGCTGAGGTCGCTCTGCTCCACGGCGAGCTGGTCGCGCGCCTGGTTCTGCGTCCTGGGCGCGACGATGACGAGGCGTCGCGGCCACCCGGCCGTCCAGACGGCGGCCACGTCCGTGATCGCCTGGCGGCCCATGCGCTGGTAGCCGTGCAGCGTGGCCTCGCTGGCGTTTCCTGCCACCAGCACGTGTCCGCCCGCCACGACGCGAAGCCCGGGTAGATCCCACACCTGCTGCTGGGTCCCCCCATCGCGGTCGTCCGCCAGTCTCCAGACCCCGGCTCGGTGCACCACCGTGAAGTAGCTCTCGTAGCTGCGCTGCCCCGCGTCGTAGCCCCGGAGCGAGTAGCTGCCGGGGACCCTCGCCACCCACGCGTCGGCGCCGAGGACCGCATGGCGCTGGGCGGACAGCTCAGGCGCGGGCTCGGGCACGCCGTAGGAGAACGTCCTCAGGGGCAGTCGGACCAGTGCGTCGAAGGCGGCGAGCTGGCGCCGCCCGAACGCCGAGGCCGGGTCGTCGAGTGTGGCCGCGAAGCGCTTCCGGTCATGGGCGAGGATGGCGGCGGCACGCTCTCCCAGCAGAGCCTGGAGTGCCTCGTCGCGGGTGTCGCCGCTGCCGGCAAGGGACGTGGCCGCTGACGAGGCCACGCGATCGGGTGCCGCGGGTGGGGCTGACCCGGTGCAGGCGGCCAGAGCGACCAGCACGGCCGCAGCCGACGCCGCGGCGGCTGCGCGAACCGCAAGCCGGCGACGCGGGAGTCGAGCCGCCGTAGACACCTCGCCATCGTAGGTGGCTGCACTCTGAATGGCGGGATGGCCCTGCCCTCACCCAGCACCCGCTCGGCACCCGGCCGGCTCACCCGGCAGCCGCTCGGCCTCCCGAGCGCTCGGACCGGGCGCGGGCACTGGCCGCTGTCTCGGCGGTCACCAGGCCCGCGGACACGAGCCGGGTCACCGCGAGGCGCTCGGCTGCGTCGAGCGGCAGGTCGGCAGGGGGCATGGACAGCAGAGCGGTGACCATGCAGTCGTCGCAGCGCAGGCCGCGCGCCGGACACGTGGCGCAGTCGACGACCACCTCGAGCCCGCGGCGTCCGCCGGGCGGCCGGGTGGAGTGGCTGTGGTCGGTCACGGTGGGTCACCCCTTCCTTCGTGCGACCAACGCTAGAGGGAACCACTGACACCGACCCGTCCCCATCGCCGACTCGTACCCGTCCTCGAGCTGCCGCGCGCCCGTCGCGCCCGGTGCGCCGGCCACAGCGCCAGCGAGCCTGCACTCCCCTGTCGGCCCCCCGGCATACCGTCGGGCCATGCACGCGGTCCAGGGCACGCTCGACGACCTGGGCACTCCCTTGTCGGAGGTGACCTTCGTCGTCGTCGACCTCGAGACCACCGGTGGCAGCGCCACGGAGTCGCACATCACCGAGATCGGGGCGGTGAAGGTCCGCGGCGGCGAGGTGCTGGGCGAGTTCCAGACCCTGGTCGACCCGCATGAGCCGATTCCGGCGTTCATCCAGGTCCTGACCGGCATCACCGACGCCATGGTGGCCGATGCGCCGCGCATCGAGCAGGCGCTGCCGGCCTTCTTGGAGTTCTCCGCCGGGGCGGTGCTCGTCGCCCACAACGCCGGCTTCGACATCTCCTTCCTGAAGGCCGCCGCCCTCGCGACTGGTCACGAGTGGCCACGCCCGCAAGTGCTCGACACCGTCCACCTCGCCCGTCAGCTCGTGACCCGCGACGAGGCGCCCAACCACCGGCTTGCGTCCCTCGCCGTGCTTTTCGGCTCCCGGACGACCCCTGACCACCGCGCCCTGCACGATGCGCGGGCGACCGTCGACGTCCTGCACGGGCTGATCGGGCGCGTCGGGTCGCTCGGAGTGCACTCCCTTGAGGAGCTGGCCAGCTACACGTCCAGGGTGTCCGCCGCCCAGCGCCGGAAGCGCTACCTCGCCGAGGGCCTGCCCAGCGCCCCTGGTGTCTACATGTTCAAGGACGGCCGGGGCCGCGTGCTCTACGTCGGCACGTCGGTCAACATCAGGTCCCGGGTCCGCTCCTACTTCACCGCCTCCGAGCACCGCTCCCGCATGGGGCACATGGTGCGGCTCGCCGAGTCGGTCACCCCCATCGTCTGCGCGACCGCTCTGGAGGCGGAGGTGCGCGAGCTGCGCCTGATCGCGAAGCACAAGCCGCCCTACAACCGGCGGTCGACGCGACCCGAGCGGGTCCTGTGGGTCAAGCTCACGGTCGAAATGTTCCCGAGGCTGAGCATCGTGCGTCGCGTCCGCGCTGACGGCGCCCACTACGTCGGCCCCTTCTCCTCCCGTGCCTCGGCCGAGGCGGCGGTTGCGGCGGTCCACGAGGTGGTGCCGCTGCGGCAGTGCCTCCAGCGGCTGTCGCCCGACCGTCCCACCAGCGCGTGCGCACTGGCCGAGATGGGCAGGTGCGGCGCCCCGTGCACCGGCGCGCAGAGCGTCGCCGACTACGCCCTGGTGGTCCAGCAGGCGATGCAGGCGCTGGCCGGCGACTCCCGCGACGTGGTCATGGCCCTGCATGGTCGCATGGGGGCGCTGGCGGCTCAGCAGCGGTTCGAGGATGCCGGCTCGCTGCGCGACCGGGTGGTGGCCCTCGTCCGCGGCGTGGCGCGCACCCAGCGCATCGCCCCCCTGGCAGCCAGCCCGCAGCTGGTGGCGGCCCGACGGGCGCCGATGGGCGGCTGGGAGCTCGTGTGCATCCGCTACGGCAGGCTCGCGGGGTCCTCGGTGTCGCCCCGCGGCGCCGACCCCGTGCCCTACGTCGAGGCGCTCAAGGCCAGCGCGGAGGTGGTCGAGCCACGCCCGGTTCCGGCTCCGGCGGCCACTCCCGAGGAGACGGAGAAGATCCTGCGCTGGCTCGAAACCCCCGGCGTGCGCATCGTCGAGCTCGACGGCCTGTGGACCTGCCCAGTCGGGGGGGCGGCCGCTGCGCGGGAGCGCCTCGAGCCGCTGGCGGTCTCAGCTCGGAGGGCAGCCCCCTTCATGGCGGTGTGACGGGAGGATGACTGTGGGGCTGGCCGTGGGGCCGGCTTTGGGGCTGGCGTGAGGTGCGCTTGACGCGGCGGATTCGTCCGGTAGGTTGCACCGCGGCAATGCGTGGCGAACGTCCCGCGGCCCTTGGCTAGGCTGACCCGCGTGATCACTGCCATCGTCCTGATCAACGCCGAGGTCAACCGCATTCCCGAGGTGGCCCAGGAGATCGCCGAGCTCCAAGGCGTCAGCGAGGTCTACTCCGTTGCCGGCGATGCCGACCTCATCGCCATGGTGCGAGTGCGGGCCCACGAGGAGCTCGCCGACGTCATCGCCGACCGGCTCAACAAGGTCGCCGGGGTCCTCGGCACGTCGACGCACATCGCGTTCCGCACGTACTCCCAGCACGACCTGGAGTCGGCGTTCAGCCTCGGCCTGGACGAGTGAGCCTCGGACGACTACCAGTTGGCTGACGCGCCCGCACTGCCCATCGGCTGCCGCGCCCGCACCGCCCATCGGCTGACGCCGCGCACTGCCGGAGACCGACTCAGCGTCCCCCGCCTGGGGATGCCGCCCTACGCGCGGGGTGACTGGGTCGCCTTGACCCACCGCTGGAGCTGCTCGGCGGCCGCGCCGCTGTCGAGGGCCCCGTCAGCGCGATCCATGCCACTTCGGACGATCCGGTGCAGGCCGTCGGCGTCAAGCGCGGCGCCGCCGGCGGCTTCGGCGCTGGCGACGGCCAGCGCCATCCCAGCGTTCAGCACCACCGCGTCGCGCACCGCTGACCGCTCCCCGTCGAAGAGCCGGCGTGCCACACCGGCGTTGTGGACGGCATCCCCGCCGCGCAGCGCCTCGATCGGGCTGAGCGGCAGGCTGAGCCGGGTCGGGTCGAGCGACAGCTCTGTCACGTGCCCATCGCGCACCCACCACACGGTCGAGGTGGTCGCTGTGGTGAGCTCGTCGAGACCGTCGTCGCCGCGGAACACGGCCGCGGCGGTGCCACGACCGGCGAAGACGCCGGCCATGATCGGGGCCATGCGGGCGTCTGCGACGCCGATCGCGGCGTAGGGGGGCTGGGCTGGGTTGGTGAGCGGGCCCAGGAAGTTGAACGCCGTGCCGATGCCCAGGTCGCGGCGCGCCACCGCGGCGTGGCGCATGGCGGGGTGGAAGGCCTGGGCGAAGCAGAACGTGATGCCGGCCTCCGCAACGACCCGGGCCACGTCGGCCGGCTCCAGGGTCAGGTTGACGCCGAGTGCCTCCAGGACGTCGGCGGACCCGGAGGAGGAGGAAGCAGCCCGGTTGCCGTGCTTGACCACGGGAACGCCGCAGGCCGCGACCACCACGGCCGCCATGGTCGAGATGTTGACGGTGTGGGCGCGGTCGCCCCCGGTGCCCACGATGTCAATGCCCGGACCCGCGACCTCGATCCGGTTGGCGTGGGCCAGCATGACGTCCGCGAGCGCGCGCATCTCGTCGACCGACTCGCCCTTGGCGCGAAGCGCGATGAGGAATGCTGCGAGCTGCACGGGGGACGCCTCGCCCCGCATGGCCTGGTCCATGGCCCAGCCCGCCCACTCGCGGGTGAGGTCGTTGCCCGCGAGCAGCGACGTGTAGATGTCGGGCCACGTGGGATCCACGGCGTCGGTCGGCATGGTGGTACCTCTGAAGACCTCTGGAGCGAAGATGGCAGGGCGAGGGCTAGGCGGTGGCGTGCGGTGTCCGGCCGAGCTGCGCGACGGCCTCCGCCACGGCGATGGGGTCGAGCGGGTGTGGCACGGCAAGGTCGGCGAGCGACCAAGCCGCCAGCCAGGAGTCCTGGGGGCGCCCGGTGAGCACCAGCACCGGCGGGCAGTTGAAGATCTCGCTCTTGAGCTGGCGGCACAGGCCGAGCCCGCCCACTGGCGCGGCCTCGCCGTCGAGCACCAGCACGTCGAACCGCCCGCTCTCGACGGCCGCGATCACCGCCGGAGCGGTGGCGCACTCGAGCCACGTGACCACCTCGACGTCCCGGGCTGGACGCCGCCCGACCGCCGCCCGCACTGCATCGCGCGTCGTCACGTCGTCGCTGTAGAGGAGCACCGAGATCTGGCGCAGGGCGGAGTCGGACGCGGCGGACGCCATGGACTCGCGGACCTCTGCGGAGGCGACGTGCGGATGCGAAGCGGTCATGGGCCTGATGGTACCGGTGGGACAAATCCGACCGGATCAAGCCCATCGGGGGGTCGGGGCAACACACCGGCCCCATTGACGCAATAATGTCGCCGTGGCGACAGCAACGGCGGTTCACCCTGACTCAGCAAGCCCCTCCGCGGGACTCGTCGGACACGGTCCGGCCACCCGCCCGGACATGGTTTCGGTGGGCACGATCGTGTGGCTCTCCAGCGAGCTGATGTTCTTCGCGGGCCTGTTCGCGATGTACTTCACGATCAGGTCGCTGGAGCCGGAGCTCTGGCGCAACCACACGGCACTGCTGAACGTCCCGTTCGCCACGGCCAACACGCTGGTGCTGGTCATTTCGTCCGTGTGGTGCCAGATCGGCGTCTACAAGGCCGAGCACGGCCAGGCGTCGCGCACCGGTCGGCTGTTCCAGGTCGGCACCTGGGGCATGCGCGAGTGGTACGTCGTCACCTATACCTTCGGCGCCATCTTCGTGTCGGGCCAGGTCTACGAGTACGCCAGCCTCGCCCACGACGGCGTCACGCTCTCGTCCGACCCCTACGGCTCCATCTTCTACCTCGCCACCGGGTTCCACGCCCTCCACGTCTCCGGCGGCCTACTCGCCTTCCTCCTCATCATCGGTCGCACCTTCACCACACGCCACTACAGTCACCACCAAGCGGTCGGCGCCGTGGTCACTTCGTACTACTGGCACTTCGTCGACGTGGTGTGGATCGCCCTCTTTGCGACCATCTACCTGCTGAAGTAGACCCGACGTCGCTCCGACGCATGCGCACACCGACTTCGACCTCTGCCAACGACAGGAACCCACTGTGAACGCCTTGGCCGCCCGCCGCCGCCACCCCGCAGCAGTCGTCCTGCTGCTCCTGCTCGGACTGCTCGCGACGGGAGCCGCCTATGCGGCCATCGCGCCCACGCAGGCCAAGGCCGCAACCGCGAGCACGGCATCGGTGGAGGAGGGCAAGAAGCTCTTCCTGGCCAACTGCGCCTCCTGCCACGGCCTCCAGGCCCAGGGCACCACGTCCGGCCCCTCCCTGGCCGGCGTGGGTGCGGCTGCCGTCGACTTCCAGATGGGGACGGGCCGTATGCCGCTCGCCGGGCCTGCCGTGCAGGCCCCCCGCGCCAAAGACGTCAAGTTCAGCGACGAGCAGATCGCCGACGTGGCGGCATACGTCGCCTCGCTCTCCCCGGGCCCGGCGATTCCGGAGGGGCAGTACACCAAAGGCGACGGGGACCCGGCCAAGGGCGGGGAGCTCTTCCGGGTCAACTGCGCCATGTGCCACAACTTCGCCGGCTCGGGCGGAGCCCTGACCCGCGGCAAGTACGCGGCGTCACTGCGCAACGTCGAGGGCAAGCACATCTACGAGGCCATGCTCACCGGGCCGCAGTCGATGCCGGTGTTCAACGACACCAACATCTCGCCGCAGAGCAAGAACGACATCATCGCCTACCTGCACGCGATCGACAAGCAGGAGAACCCCGGCGGCATGGCCCTGGGCAACATGGGGCCGGTCGCCGAGGGCCTCTTCGTCTGGGTCTTCGGCCTGTCGATCCTCGTGGGGATCGCGGTATGGCTGGGCTCGAAGGCCGCGTGATGCTCGTCCCCGCCAAGACCTGCGCGCAGGGTGAGGCCCGGCGCACGACCACGACAGGACCGACCACACGATGAGCGAGTCGATGAACCCCCACGGCACCACCTCCGCGGAGCGTGAGACGCACGACTCCGGCGCTGTGGCCGAGTACGCGAGGACGGCAGTGCGGCTCGACCAGGGCCACATCCACGGTGACGGCGGCCTGCCGGAGCGCTTCGAGAACCCAGGGATGCCTCCCCACGTCCCGCGCAACGCCGACCTCGACGAGCGTGCTGCCCGGCGGGCGGAGAAGCAGGTCGCGACCCTGTTCGGCCTGTCCATCCTCGGCACCCTGGTCTTCCTCGTGGCCTACTTCGCGATCGACAGCAAGACCCAGGTGTTCATCCCGGGTCTGGGCAAGGGCAACCTCAGCAACATCGTCCTGGGCACGTCGCTCGGCGTGAGCCTTCTGGGCATCGGCCTCGGGGCCGTCCACTGGGCCAAGACGCTCATGCCCGACACCGAGTCGGTCGAGATGCGCCACCCGATGCGATCCTCCGAGGCCAACCGGCAAGGCGTCGTCGACGTCATGGTCGACGGTGGTAACGGCGCACAGCTGGGGCGCCGGCCGCTGATCAAGTACACCCTCGGCGGCGCTCTTGGTCTGTTCTCGCTCCCCCTTCTCGTCCAAGTCGTCGGCAGCCTCGGGCCGATGCCGAAGAACTACCTGTCGGTGACCTACTGGAACGGCCCCGAAGATGAGAACGGCCACCGCGTCTTCGCCCGGCCGCGCCTCGTGCGCGACCCCGAGAACACGCCGATCAAGGCGACCGACGTCACCATCGGGTCGGTGTTCCACGTGCTGCCGCAGGGCCTGCTCGACCTGAAGGAGCACGTCCTGGAGGAGAAGGCGAAGGCCGCCGTGCTGCTCATGCGCCTCAACCCTAGTGACATCAAGTCGGCAAAAGAGCGAGAGTGGGGCTATGACGGCATCGTGGCCTACTCCAAGATCTGCACCCACGTCGGCTGCCCCGTCGGCCTGTACGAACAGCAGACCCACCACCTGCTGTGCCCCTGCCACCAGTCGACCTTCGACGTGACCGAGGACTGCAAGGTCATCTTCGGCCCGGCCCACCGGCCGCTGCCGCAGCTGAAGATCACCGTTGACAACGAGGGCTACCTCGTCGCCGACCAGCCGTTCCGCGAGGCGATCGGCCCGAGCTTCTGGGAGCGTGGATGAGCACCACAGACAGCGCACAGGACGCACGCCACCTGCGCGACGGCGACGCGCCGGCGCCCGCCCCCGTTCCGCCTCCGCTCAAGGCGGTCGGTGGGGTGGCCGGGTGGCTCGACGACCGCCTGAGCGCGGCCGGCTCGGTCAAGTACCTCCTGAAGAAGGTCTTTCCTGACCACTGGACCTTCATGCTGGGCGAGATCGCGATGTACTCGCTGATCGTCTGCCTGCTCTCCGGCGTGTTCCTCACGTTCTGGTTCGTCCCCAGCGCGGGCGAGGTCGTCTACCACGGGTCCTACGTCCCGCTGCGCGGAGTCACGATGTCGGAGGCCTACGCCTCCACGCTCGACATCTCCTTCGACGTGCGGGGCGGGCTGATCATCCGCCAGATCCACCACTGGGCGGCCCTGCTGTTCATCGTGGGCCTGTCGGTCCACATGCTGCGGGTGTTCTTCACGGGAGCCTTCCGCAAGCCCCGCGAGATCAACTGGGTGATCGGCACGACGATGTCGCTGCTGTCCATCTTCGAGGGCTTCCTCGGCTACTCCCTGCCCGACGACCTGCTGTCGGGCACCGGCATCCGCGCCATGGAGGGGTTCGTCCAGTCCTCCCCGGTGATCGGCTCCTACCTGGCCTTCATGATCTTCGACGGGCCGTTCCCCGGACAGGCGATCATCCCGCGTCTCTACAGCGTCCACGTGCTGCTCCTGCCGGCCATCCTGGTGACCCTCTTCGTGGTGCACATCACGCTGGTGGCGGTGCAGAAGCACACGCAGTACCCCGGGCCGGGCAAGACCAACGACAACGTCACCGGCTTCCCGGTGATGCCGGTCTACGCGGCCAAGGCCGGCGGCTTCTTCTTCATCGTCTTCGGCGTGACCGCGCTCATAGCCGGCCTGGTGACCATCAACCCGATCTGGGCCTATGGGCCCTACGACCCCTCCCCCATCACGGCAGGCTCCCAGCCCGACTGGTACATGGGCTTCGCCGACGGAGCGCTGCGCCTGCTGCCCGGATGGCTGGAGTTCACTGCCGGCGGCTTCACGTTCAGCTTCAACGTCGCCATCGGGGCGTTGCTGCTGATCCCGGTGATGTACACGCTGATGGGCCTCTATCCGTTCCTGGAGCGCTGGGTCACTGGCGACACCCGTGAGCACCACCTGCTCGACCGCCCGCGCAACAACCCGACGCGCACGGGCCTGGGCTTCGCCGCCCTCACCTTCTACGGCGTGCTCATGTTCGCAGGCGGCAACGACATCATCGCCATCAAGCTCGGGATGTCGATCAACGACATCACCCACATCCTGCGGCTGCTGATCTTCGTCGGGCCGCTGATCGCCTTCTGGGTGGCCAAGCGGATCTGTCTCAGCCTCCAGCGGCGCGACCGCGACCTGGTCCTCCACGGACGCGAGACCGGCCGCATCGTCCGCACCGCAGACGGCAAGTTCTTCGAAGCCCACGAGCCGCTCGACCCCTTCACCCGCTGGAAGATCGTCGAGCACGAGCAGTACCAGCCGCTCCAGCTCACCTCAACGGTCGACGGCAACGGCGTCGCCCGCCGCGGGGCCGCCAAAGAGCGGCTCCGGGCGAGGCTCTCCGGGTTCTACTTCAAAGACCGCGTCGACCCGGTCTCGCCGGCGGAGCTCGAGGCAGCCCACCACGACGGTCACGCCCGCGAGGCGATCGAGCCTGCCGAAGGCCATGAGGAGCTGGAGGCCACCAAGCAGCCCTGACGCCCCAGTACACCGGCTCAAAACGAGACGTATGCCGTCGGCACCAGCAGGTGCCGACGGCATAACTCTGCCCGGGGCACAGGCGGCCTGCGGTGGCTCGCCCAGCCGGCCCATCAGCCGGCCACAACGCCTGGGGCGATGTGGTGTGACCCGAGGACGGGCGCCGTCCCGGCCGACGCTGATCGGGCTCACCGCGCCAGCAGCTGCGCCAGCACCTGCTCGGCGTCCGGCGGAGCCGGCCGGAGCTCGACCACCTTGGTCCGAGCCCGCTCCCCCGAGATCAGGCGCACCTGCGCCGGCCGCACACCGAAGGCCTTCGCCACGGCAGCCACAACGGCCGCGTTGGCGGCGCCGTCCACGGCTCGCGCGTTCACGGCCACGACCAGTGCGGGCTGCCGGTCCGGGGGCTCGCCGTAGCGCCCGCCGACGCGCGTCCTGCTGGCTCCCGGCCGCACCCTCACGGTGATCCGCACGGCATCATCCTGCCAGCCCCGATCTGGCAGGCTGGGGTCGTGGAGCCACTCAGTGAGGCGGAGTTCGAGGACGCCGTCGGGGATGCCCTGGACTCCGTGCCGTCGGAGCTGATGGCGATGCTGGACAACGTCGTGTTTCTGGTGGAGCCAGAGCCCCCCGAGGACGACCCCGACCTGCTCGGGGTCTACGAGGGCACTCCGCTCACCGAGCGCGACGACTCGTGGGCGCTGGGCTCCCTACCGGACCGCATCGTGTTCTTCAGCGGCCCACTCACCCGCATGTGCGAGGACCGCGAGGAGCTACTCGACGAGATCGCCGTCACCGTCGTGCACGAGATCGCCCACCACTTCGGGATCGACGACGCCCGGCTTCACGCACTCGGCTGGGGCTAGCCTCCGGCGCCTGACGTGCCTCGCGCGGACCGGGCGGACCGCTCAGGAGAGCGCGCTCTGCTGCTGCCACTCCGGGAAGGAGTACTGCCAGACCCCGATGCCCTCGGCCGGCTGGAAGACCCTCGAGGAGCCGGTGAACTTCACGACGTCGCCCACCTTGGAGTTGTCGAACATCCACTTGGCGTTGGCCGGCGACAAGTTGGTGCACCCGTGCGACACGTTCTGGCTGCCTTGGGCACTCACCGACCAGGGCGCTGAGTGGATGTACTCCCCGGTCCAGGTCAGGCGCAGGTTGGAGTTGGTTGTGACGCGGTAGTAGTTGGGATCGCCCTTGGGGATGCCGACCGTGGTGGAGTCCATGATGACCTTCCCCTCCTTGCGGATGATCACCTTGATGCCGGAGCGGGTCTCCGTCTTGGGACCCGGCTTCCCGGTGCTCACCGGGATCGTGCGGATCACCGCGCCGTTGCGCGTGACCGTCATCATGTGCGTCTTGATGTTGACCGAGCTGATCATCGCCGAGCCGACCGTGAAGCCACCCCTGTCGTCGTTGCCGATCCACTTCCCGTCGCCGGTCTGCACGCCGGTGAGTGGCGCGTCGACAGTCACCTTCGTGCCCGATTTCCAGTAGGTCTTGGGGCGCCACATCAGCTGCCGGTTGTCCAGCCAGCCCCACGCGCCTTCCTGCTGCGGCGACGAGGTCACCTTGACCCGCTTCTCGACTTCGGCGCGGAACTGCTGGGTGGTGACCGGGGAGTCGAACTGGATGCTCACCGGCATACCGACGCCGACGGTCTGTCCGTTGTACACAATCCCGTAGGTGGCCGTGACCAGGGGCTTGAGGGTGCGGAAGGTCGAGGAGGTGACGGCGTCCTTGCCACCCTGCCCAGGGGCATGGACGGTCACTGCGTAGCGCGCGTCAGGTCGCAGGTTGCGCTGGCTCACCCAGCTGCCCGAGCCGTCGTCGGCGAGCTCGAGCTTGGTGCCCTGGTCGTCGACGGCCTCCGCCGAGGTGATCGCCCCACCGCTCGCCTTCACCGTCACGGTGGTCGAGGGCAGGACGTCTGAGGAGCCGTTGGCCGGCGTGATGGACACCTTGGCCGCCGCAGCCACCGGGGACGCGCCCTTGGCCGCTCCGGGAGGCGTCGCCGTGCTGCCGCCCTGGCATCCCGCGAGCAGGGTCACTGCAGCGACGAGCGCAACGACGAAGGACGCCTGCGGGCGTCTGATGGTCACACTGCCGAACACGAATGAGCACCCCTGACTGCTGAGTCACACAACGCGGTGCGGCCGCTGCCGACGTCGCCGGGCACCTGGACCGCACCACGCACGATGCCCTCGGGACGGGCATCGGTTCAGTGTACGAGGAACGCCTGTGAGGCCCTGACACCGCGCCGACAGGCAGGATCGGTCACCATCGCGGCAGCCAGCCCGGCAGCTAGCCCAGCAGCCAGTGGGCTGCCGGCCACCTGCGGATGCGAGCGCCGATCAGAGGGCGTGCTCGCCCCGGAAGTACTCGAAGGTCCACCCGACGAGAGCCACCACGCCCATCGTGGCGCCGATGATGAACAGCCACCACCCCACGGCCAGACCCAGGAAGCAGAGCGCTCCTGAGACCCCGAGCGGCAGCGGCCACCACGAGTGCGGGCTGAAGAAGCCGAACTCGCCCTCCTGCTCGGAGATCTGCGCCAGCGGGTTGTCCTCCGGCCGCTGTGGCAGGCGACGGCCGGTGAACCACAGGTAGTAGGCGATCATGCTGCCGAGCAGTCCGCACAGCGCCAGTGCCACTGGCCCCACCGGCTCGTTCCAGTGCGTGGCGAGGCCGTAGATCACGGCAACGACGGCGAAGAAGGCAGCGATGACGACGAAGAGTCGGTATTCAACCTTCACGGCTCAGTGCTCCTCGGTCTCTTCCTGCCTGCGGGCGGGGTCGTCGTTGCCCCAGGTGTGACCCCCGAGGTCGGACGTCCCGAGGACCTCGACCACCGTGCTCACGTCGGGCCGCGGTCCTTCCGGCGGGGCCGCCTCGGGGTGGTGCAGGTCGAACGCTGGCCGCTCGGAGCGGATCCGCGGGATCGCGTCGAAGTTGTGCCGGGGCGGCGGGCACGAGGTGGCCCACTCCAGCGACGCCCCCCAGCCCCACGGGTCGTCGCTCTCCACAAGTGGAGCGGAGCGCCAGGTCTTCCAGACGTTGTAGAGGAACGGCAGCGTGGAGGCGCCCAGGATGAACGCGCCCACGCTGGAGACCTGGTTGGCCAGGGTGAACCCGTCCTCCGGAAGGTAGTCGGCATAGCGGCGGGGCATGCCGTCGACGCCCAGCCAGTGCTGGATCAGGAACGTCGTGTGGAAGCCGATGAACAGCATCCAGAAGTGGACCTTGCCCAAGGTCTCATCCAGCATCCGCCCGGTCAGCTTCGGCCACCAGAAGTAGAAGCCGCCGAACATCGCGAACACCACGGTGCCGAACACCACGTAGTGGAAATGGGCGACCACGAAGTAGGAGTCGGACAGATGGAAGTCCAGAGCCGGGCTGGACAGGATGATGCCGGTCAGCCCGCCGAACAGGAACGTCACCAGGAAGCCCAGGGCCCAGATCATCGGGGTCTCGAAGCTGAGCGAGCCACCCCACATCGTGCCGATCCAGTTGAAGAACTTCGCCCCTGTGGGCACGGCGATCAGCATCGTCATGATGGCGAAGAACGGCAGCAGCACCTGCCCGGTGGCGTACATGTGGTGCGCCCAGACGCTCACCGAAAGGGCGGCGATCGCGATGGTCGCGAAAACCATGGTCTTGTAGCCGAACAGCGGCTTGCGCGAGAACACGGGCAGGATCTCGGAGATGATCCCGAAGAACGGCAGCGCGATGATGTAGACCTCGGGGTGGCCGAAGAACCAGAACAGGTGCTGCCACAGCATCGCCCCACCATTGTTGGGGTCGAAGATGTGCGCGCCGAACTTCCGGTCCGCGCCGAGCCCGAGCAGGGCCGCCGCCAGCACCGGGAAGGCCATCAGCACCATGATCGAGGTGATGAGGACGGTCCAGGTGAAGAGCGGCATCCGGAACATCGTCATGCCGGGCGCGCGCATGCACACGATCGTGGTGATGAAGTTGACCGCGCCCAGGATCGTCCCGAAACCCGCGAAGGCCAGGCCGAAGACCCACAGGTCGCCGCCCAGTCCAGGCGAGTATGACGCGTCGGAGAGGGGTGCGTAGGCGAACCATCCGAACGCCGCGGCCCCTTGGGGGGTGAGGAAGCCGGAGGCGGCGATCAGGCCGCCGAAGAGGAACAGCCAGTAGCTGAACATGTTCAGCCGCGGGAACGCGACGTCGGGCGAGCCGATCTGGAGCGGCATCAGCACGTTGCCGAAGCCGAAGAACAGGGGCGTCGCGAACAGCAGCAGCATGATCGTGCCGTGCATCGTGAAGAGCTGGTTGTAGAGCTCGTCGTTGACGACCTGCATGCCCGGGTAGGCCAGCTCGGAGCGGATCAGCAGCGCCATGATGCCGCCGACGATGAACCACGCGAACGACGTGCCGAGGTACAGCTTGCCGATCAGCTTGTGGTCCGTGGTGGTGAGCACGCGCACGACCTGCTGGCCGAGCGTGCGTGTGGGCGCGAAACCGGTCGATGCGACCCGTTCGGCCCGGCCGACTGCTGGGGCGGTCACTCCGTGCCTCCGTCCTCGGACTTCAGTCCGGGCTGTTCGGTGACCTGGGACCCACCCTTGGCCAGGCCGGTGTTGCCCAGGCGCTGGAGGTCCGCGAGGTGCGCTGCGTACCTGTCCTCGGAGACGACCTTGACGTTGAAGAGCATCCGCGAGTGGTAGACGCCGCAGAGCTCGGCGCACTTGCCGGCGTACGTGCCCACACGGTCGGGCGTCAGCGAGAAGTTGTTGTCGCGCCCGGGGACGACGTCCATCT
>DASSJT010000112.1:0-6841 GCA_035691065.1 Dermatophilaceae bacterium | reverse complement strand
CGCGCGTCAAGACATGATGGCCTACCTGGGGGGTTCGTCGCGGATCGACGTATTGCTCGCCGCTGTCAAGCCGACTCGGCTTACGGTCCGCGGATCAGACGTATGTGCCGTCGATATCGGCTCGACGCTTCAGGCGCCGGTGGCTGGCGTGCTCGCCTCCCGCCGCGGTGACGCGCTGAGGAGATGTTGGGACTCACAGGTCGGCGCGGAGGTCCCCTGCTCCTCGGCGCATTCCGCGGAGGTGATCAGCTCGCCGGACACGGGGACCCAGACGTGCGCCCAGCTGGCCGAGGGGTACCTCGAAGCACCACTCGAGGACGTCAGATTCGACCTGCGAGTTCTGGTAGTTGCTGGCCATCCGGACGAATGCCGCATCGTCGTCCTTGGCCACAACGTACCAACGGCTTCGGTACGTGGTCTCGGAACCCGCGCGGTTCCGCTTGTCGCGGCCTCATGACCACCATCCCCGGCCCTGTTCTCCATACTGCTCGAGGCAGATCGTCGGCGAACCGGAATAGCCTGATCACACAGGGTTCTACCGGCACTGGGGTGGCGTAGCCCCAGGTCGGGCAGCCTCGCTCGCAGGTCCCAAGTGGTCGGCACGCCTGGCGCTGGGACCGCGCCAGTACGCTGACGGCCATGGCGGAGCACGAGGGCACGGCTGCCGGCCCGCCAGATCTGCCAAGCCCGCCAGCCCACGCTGAGACTGTCCCGGCCTCCCGCGACCAGGCCGAAGGGACCGTCCGGGTGCGCCTCGACCTGGGCTATGACGGCACGGACTTCTCCGGGTGGGCCGCGCAGCCGGGTCGGCGCACGGTCGAGGGCGTGCTGGCCGATGCGCTGGCCACGATGCTGCGCCTCCCCGAGCCGGTTGCGCTGACCGTGGCCGGCCGAACCGACGCCGGCGTCCACGCCCGCGGCCAGGTGGCGCATGCCGACCTCCCGCAACCGGTGTGGGCCACCCTGCCGGGGCGCTCCGACCGCTCACCTGCGGCCGCCAGCGTGAACCGGCTCAACGGCATACTCCCGCCCGATGTCGTCGTGCACCGGGTGAGCGAAGCCCCAACGGGCTTCGACGCCCGGTTCGCAGCGACCGGGCGCCGCTACCTCTACCGCCTCTGCGACGACCCCTCCGCCCTCGATCCGCTGCGGCGCAGGGAGACTGCGGTGTCCAAGCGGCCGCTCGACGCGGACGCCATGGATGCCGCCGCGCGACAGCTTCTCGGCCTCGGCGACTTCGCCGCCTTCTGCAAGCGCCGTGAGGGGGCCACGACGATCCGTACGCTCATCGAGTACGCGTGGCGGCGGGATGACGACGGCGTCCTTGCCGCGAGCGTGGTCGCCGATGCGTTCTGCCACAGCATGGTCAGGGCCCTCGTGGGCGCCGTCGTGCCAGTGGGGGAGGGGCGGTATGCCGTGGAGTGGCCCCTGGAGGTCATGCAGGCTGGCGTGCGCGACCCACGGGCGACCGTGATGCCGGCACATGGGCTGTCTTTGGAGGAGGTCACCTACCCGCCGGACGGTGAGCTCGCGGCGCGGGTCGAGCAGGCCAGGGCCACGCGTACGCTCGGCGAAGGGCCGGCCTAGGCGGGAGCGGGGCGGCCGGGCTCGGGTCGGCCGGACTCGGGTCGGCCGGAATCGGCTTTGCCGGAATCGGAGTCTGCGGGCACGGGGTCGCCTGGCTCGGCCATCTCCGCGCGGACGCCGATGAGCCGGACGGCGCGCCGGTGGTCGAAGCGGGCGACCAGTGCTGCGGCCGCGTCGGCGATGGTGTTGACGTCGAACGTCGGGGCGTCGAGGGCCCTGCTGGTGGTGTG
Organism: Dermatophilaceae bacterium; assembly: GCA_035691065.1. Lineage (GTDB taxonomy): Bacteria > Actinomycetota > Actinomycetes > Actinomycetales > Dermatophilaceae > DASSJT01. The sequence goes on along the minus strand of DASSJT010000112.1, from coordinate 5,024 downwards.
GGTCTCGAACGGGGCATAGCGAACCTTGAGCCCCACGCGGACGGCAGGACGCCGCTCTGCCGCGATGTCGTCGGTCACGCGGGCGGCCAGGCGGCGGACCTCCTGGGTGACCTCCTGCCAGTCGGTGAGGTTGGCCTGGAAGGTCGTCTCGCGACCATGGCCGCGCGCGACCCAGGGCTCCGCGCTGACGACCGCACTGCCTGCCCCGCGCCCCAGCCGACGGAAGTAGGGCCCCATGGTCGGGCCCAGGCGCTCGGCGAGCTCGCGGGCGCTGGCCTCGGCGAGGTCGCGCACCGTGATGATGCCGAGAGCCGCCAGCTTGCGGCTGGTCTTGGCACCCACGCCCCAGAGGGCCTCCGTGGGCCGGTCGCCCATCACCTCGAACCACGTGTCCTCGGTCAGCCGGTAGACGCCCCTCGGCTTGGCGAACCCGGTGGCGATCTTTGCCCGAACCTTGTTGTCACCGATACCGACCGAGCAGTGCAGCCCGGTGGCCTCGAGGACCGCCGCCTGGATGCGACGTGCGAAGCCCTCCGGGGCGTCGGTTTCGACGCCGACGAACGCTTCGTCCCAGCCCAGGACCTCCACCACGGCGCCGTCGAGCCCCCGCAGTGTGTCCATGACCACCGACGACACCGCGTTGTACTCCTCGGCGTCGACCGGCAGGAAGACCGCGTCGGGAACCTTCCGGGCCGCGGTGCGCAGGGGCATCCCCGAGCCGACACCGAATGCTCGCGCTTCGTAGGAGGCGGTGGAGACGACTCCCCGCTCGGTGGGGTCACCGCGGGCTCCGACGATGAGCGGGCGCCCCGCGAGCTCGGGGTGCCTCAGGACCTCGACGGCAGCGATGAACTGGTCGAGGTCGACGTGGAGCACCCAGGCGCGGGCCGCGCTGGCCATGCCCCAAGTGTGCCGGTGGCCTCGGACACCCAGGGCTCGGTCAGAACCACTTGGTGAAGGACTGGTACTGGGAGAAGCCTGCCTTGACGTCCAGGGTGCCGGCAGGCCACTTGCCGCTGCTGAGCCAGCCGTAGGAGTACTGGAAGTCGCCCATGCCGGTGTTGAACCCAGACGGTCCGGCAGGGTGGCACATCATGCCGCAGTAGTCGGGCACCCAGGCCCCGAACGCGCGCCCGGTCTCGGTGTGGCCGACTGCGTCGTACTGCCCCCCGGGCAGGTTGAAGTTTTCGGTGCCCAGGACGTCGTGGAGGGCCTTGTGGTCGGGGTGGGTGTCGGGCGAGCCGACGCTCGTGGCGTTGTAGTAGCCCGCGCCCACGATGTCGCCTTCGAGCTGGGTGGGGAACAGGTCCGCGCGGAGCATCCGGGTGTTCTCGATGGCCCAGATCACCTCGTCGGGCTGGAGCTCCCCGAGGTCGAAGACCACCCTGGCACTGTTGGGGCCGACGGCCACGTCGAAGTAGTCGGCAGGCTCTTCCACGCCGTCGGCGTTGAGGTGGACCGGCGTGGGGATCGCGCGGCCGTTGAAGACGACGGGCTGTCCGGTGCGGTGGCTGTAGGCGCCCACGTCACCAGCATCGGCGCGGTCGGAGGCCAGGAAGGTGGCCCAGCTGTCGAGCCGCTGCTTCTTGCACAGATCGGAGTACGGGGTGCCGGTGGGCTCCGGCTGCGGGATGTACTCCAGGTCCCTCCAGGGGTTGCTGATGGGCGCACCGTTGCAGTAGCCGGTCGTCTCGCCCCGAGTGAGCAAGATGTAGACGTCGTAGCGGTGGGCATCCTGCGGTGCCAGCACGGAGCGCGCAGCCATCTCGTCGTCAGGGTGGACCACGGGGATGTAGCGGATCACCTTGCCTGTTGCCGGGGTCCACCACGACAGCCGCCTCGCCGCGTCGACGGTGGCTCGCGGAGGCGAAGTGGTCTTGGCGTCGAGCAGGAGAGGCCCGCCCTTTGTTCCCGCGAACGCGCCGGCGCCGAGGGCGTCGGGGAAGTTCGTGCCCGTCGCGAGCACCACCACAGGTGCCAAGCCCGAGAAGGTGTTGGAGAGGGCTGCCGCGGTCTGGTAGCGATCGGCGCCGGCCGCCCGCACCACGCGGCCTCCGGTCGCCGAGGCAATCTGTGCCGCCACGGTAGTGCTCACCACGTCGGTCCCGCCAGCGATCACGGTCTCGGCTGGACGCAGCCGGGCGAGCCGGTCCTTCGCCGCCGGCGAGAGCGAGGTGCCACTCGTCAGCAGGAGCGGGGCGGAGCGATGCGCGGCCGCGGGGCCGGCGCTCAGCGCGTCCGGGAAGTTCGCACCCGTCGCGACGTAGGCGGCCTGGCTCTGGCGCGGCACGAGGTCGGCGAGCAGGGCGGCCGTGGCATAGCGGTCGGCGCCAGCGACCCGAGTCACCGAGGCCGCCGGGACAGCCGACTTGATCAGGGAGACGACGTGGTCGGTGATCACGCCCGTGCCGCCGACCACGCGGACCGTGGTGGGCAGGAGCCTCCGCAGCTCGGTGCTGGTGGCCGCGGGGAGGGAGTCGCGGGCTGTGAGCAGGACGGGCGCGTGGAGCGTTCCTGCCGTCGCACCTGCGGCCAGGCCGTCGGGGAAGTTCTCGCCGGTGGCCACGAACACGGAACCCGTACCAGCCGAGAAGCCCGCCCTGGAGACCGCGGCTGCGGTGTCGTAGCGCGTGGCCCCCGCGAGCCGGTTCGCGCTCCGGTCCGTGACCGAGGCGAGGGTGTTGAGTGACTGGGAGAGCACGACGTCAGTGCCGCCCACCCCGAAGAGCGGTCCGACCTTGCGGTTCTCCACCGGAGCCAGCTGGGTGCCGCTCGTGAGGGAGCTGTCGGCAGTCGTGGGCGCCGTCACCGAGTCGAGGAGCCGGCTGCTCGGGCCGGCCTTCCCGATCCCGGCCTCCTCGGGAAGCTCGGGCGTCGGTCGCGTCGAGCTCGGCACCGAGGTGGACCCGGCAGCCGTCGAGGCGGAGCCGAGGGCGTTCGCCGACCCGGGCGCGACCACCAGGGCCAAGGGTAGGGCGAGCCCCACTGCAGCCAGAGCCAGTCGGCGCGTGAAATATCCCCCGCTTGTCACGGTTACCTCCCCCATCTCAGGCCCGGTCCGGGCCCGCCCTCGCAGCCCATCACAGGACTCATCTCCACAATGAGCGACAACTCTGGCATGTGATACGAAAATGCCGAAATTGACAGCGGTTCCGATTGGGTCACGGAAATTCAGGCGCGCCCCGACCAGGTCGGACACACAATGGACCTCTGTGGGCCACCTCGACCTGAACGGCATCAGCCTGAGCCTCCCCGACGGGAGGCCGCTGCTGGACGACGTGAGCCTGCGCGTGGGAGACGGAGCCAAGATGGCTCTGATCGGGCCGAATGGCGCGGGCAAGACCACGCTGACGCGGATCATCTCCGGCGACCTCACGGCATACGACGGGGTCGTCACCCGCTCCGGAGGGTTGGGGGTCATGCGCCAGTTCATCGGGCAGATCCGCGACGACTCGACGGTCCGTGACCTGCTGGTGTCCGTGGCGCCGGAGCCGGTCCGGAGGGCCGCCGCAGAGGTCGACCGGACGGAGCTGCTCATGATGGAGCGCGACTCCGAGCAGGACCAGCTTGCCTACGCCCAGGCGCTGGTCGACTGGGCCGACGCCGGAGGCTACGACTACGAGACGCTCTGGGACGTCTGCACGACCTCGGCGCTCGGGATCCCGTTCGAGAGGGCGCAGTGGCGCAAGGTCACCACCCTCTCCGGCGGGGAGCAGAAGCGGCTGGCGCTCGAGACGCTGCTGCGCGGTCCCCAGGAGGTCCTGCTGCTCGACGAGCCGGACAACTACCTCGACGTCCCCGCCAAGCGCTGGCTCGAGCGCCAGCTGGTCGAGTCGCCCAAGACCGTGCTGTTCGTGAGCCACGACCGGGAGCTGCTCGACCAGGTCGCCACGCGCATCGCGACCCTCGAGCCGGGTGCCGCGGGGAGCCGCCTGTGGGTCCACCCCGGCCGGTTCTCCACCTACGACCAGGCTCGGGTGGACCGCTTCGAGCGCCTCGACGAGCTGCGCCGGCGGTGGGACGAGGAGCATGCCAAGCTGCGCGCCCTGGTGCTGATGTACAAGCAGAAGGCGGCCTACAACGACGGCATGGCCTCCCGCTACCACGCGGCGCAGACCCGCTTGCGCAAGTTCGAGGAGGCCGGGCCGCCAGAGGCGCAGCCGCTGAAGCAGAACGTGCGGATGCGGCTCACCGGCGGCCGCACCGCGAAGCGGGCCGTGACCGCCGAGGCCCTCGAGCTGACCGGCCTGATGAAGCCGTTCGACCTCGAGGTCTGGTTCGGCGAGCGGCTGGCCGTGCTCGGCAGCAACGGTTCGGGGAAGTCCCACTTCCTGAGGCTGCTGGCAGCCGGTGGCACCGACCCCGACGCCGAGCACCGCCCGGTCGGACACGTCGCGCCGCGCCTGGTCGCGCACACCGGACGGGTTCGCCTGGGCGCGCGGGTACGGCCGGGCTGGTTTGCCCAGACGCACGACCAGCCCGAGCTCCACGGCCGGACGCTGCTCGAGATCCTCCACCGGGGCGACGACCACCGCGACGGCATACCCCGGGAGCCGGCCTCGCGGGCCCTGGACCGGTACGGCCTGGCCCGTTCTGCGGAGCAGGTGTTCGAGTCGCTCTCCGGCGGGCAGCAGGCGCGGTTCCAGATCCTGCTGCTCGAGCTGAGCGGCGCCACGCTGTTGCTGCTCGACGAGCCCACCGACAACCTCGACCTGCACTCGGCCGAGGCACTCGAGGAGGCTCTGGACGCCTTCGAGGGCACCGTGGTCGCGGTGACGCACGACCGCTGGTTCGCCAGGAGCTTCGACCGGTTCGCGGTGTTCCGCGCCGACGGCCAGGTGGTCGAGTCCGACCGGCCGGTGTGGGATGAGGGGCGGGTGCACCGGGCTCGCTGAGCCTGGACTGAGCCCGGACTGACTCCGGGCTCACCCCGGACTGACCGCGAACTGACCCGAACTGATCCCACGGCCCGGTCTGGCCACCGGCCCGTCTGGCCACCGGCCCGTCTGGCCGCCGGCCCGTCT
>DASSJT010000111.1:0-10137 GCA_035691065.1 Dermatophilaceae bacterium | reverse complement strand
TGCTCTTGCTCTTCCGCCTACTCGAGAAGGCAGGTGGTCAGTTCGTCGCTGCGAGTGGCGTGGCGCTGTGGTCGTGTTTCGTCTCGGCCCCGCTGTTCCAGGCGGCATACAGCGAATCGCTGGCGGCCTGCCTCCTCCTCGGCACTCTGTTGATGCTCAGAAGCCGCAGGTACTGGCTGGCTGCGCTGCTTGTGATCGGTGAGTCCCTGACGAGGATCATCACACCGCCACTGGGCGTCGTGGTCGCTGTGCACGCTGCTTGGCGATGGCGCTCGGGTGATCGTCCCACGCGATCCGAATGGGCGGGCATGGGCGCGACCGCGCTGCTCTCGGTGACAGGCGCCTTGCACTGGTCCTGGATCGCGACGTGGCTGGCCGGAGGCGACGTTGCCTTTGCCAGGACCCAGGTGCTGGCCCAGCATCGGTTCGAGTGGTTTACGAAGACCTACGAGGCGGTTGGGTTGGCGGGCCCGGCGTTCACTATCGCCTGCCTCGCGATGGTCCTGCTCTTCGCTCTTAGTGAGCGAAGCTCCGCCTGGGGCCTTGAGAGCCGCGTCTGGCTGGTGGCGTACGTCACCTACCTTGCCTTGGTCACCCAACTGCACTCGGGGATACTCCGGTACTTGCTTCTCGCGCCCACGATGGGCCTCATGGTCGCTGGAGGGGCAAGTGGCCGCCCAACCCGGGCACGAGTGACCGGGATCGCTGTCAGCTGCGTCCTCGGGCTTGTGTTTCAGTACTGGTGGATCAGCAGGTCGTTCATATTTGCGAGCGTGGTGACCCTTGTCCCCTGACACCAATGGGGCACCCCCTGCCTCGCACACACAACTGAGACTCCCTGCCCTCGACGGGCTGCGCGGTTGTGCTGCGCTGTCCGTTGTGTTGGCGCATCTGTCAGTGAACATCGGTCTCCTGCCTTATGGACCGGGCGCAGTCTGCGGTGTCCTCGTCTTCTTCGTCCTCTCCGGGTATCTGATCGCACGCATCGTGTGGTCCCTACCGCCGACCGTTGCGTCCTATAGGACTTTCATCGCCAAGCGAATGCGCCGCCTCCTGCCCGCTCTGAGCGCGCTGTGCCTAGCGGGTCTCCCACTTATGGTGCTGGCGGGCAGAGAGCCCATCGGTAACGCCCTTCTCAACGTGGCACTGGCGGCCACGCAGACGACCGCCTTCGCCTGGACGGCAGGTGCAGAGGTGCACCCCGCTTGGTCGCCCACATGGAGCCTCAGCGTCGAGTGGACGTTCTACCTCGTTGCGCCAATCCTCTTGATCCGCTTCCGCCGACGGAGCTTGGGCGGGCGCCAGGCTGTCCTCGTGCTGAGTTTCGTCGCAGCCATGCTGTATGCCGTCGCACTGTTCGTTCCGCCGAGGGCGTTTTACCTTCTGCCTCTTGCGAACTTGGCGATCATGTTCCTGGGCGCATCTCTCGCCCTGAGCCACGTCGCTGGCAGCGATCCGGGGATTCTGCGCGTTCGTCCTGGCACGCCGGTCCTGGGCAGCCTCCTGCTCGTTGTGATCGCAGTTCTCCCTGCCTACACGCTCGCCACGTCGTATCGGCTACTCACGCTGCCGGCAGTAGCGTTGGCCACACTGCTCGTCATTCACCAGGTCAGGAATGGCGGCCCGCTCGTCGGCGTGCTGTCCAGCCGAGTGTTGAGGGGGGTCGGAGTTCGTGCATACAGCATCTACCTCTGGCACCTTCCGGTGCTTTGGGTAGCCTGGGCCAACCTCACCGACCACAATCCCTTCCTCGTCTCCTTGGTCGGGCTCGCGGCCCTCGTCCCGGTGGTGGAGGTCAGTTACAGGCTGCTGGAACGGCCCTTCATGGGAACCAGCGTGCGAGGGACGGAAGTATCGGTCCCCGCGCTGCCGCGAGCGATGCGGTCGCACACTGCACCCATGGTCCCGACCGAGAGAACAGAGGCGTGCTGACCCGTGAGCGAGTCCGAAACTACTCGGCCATCTTCGCCTTCGGCAGCCTGCTCGCCCTGACGGGCTCCATCTCCTTGCGGTTGGCGGACCCGGGTCGCTATGGAGTGCCGCTTCCCGACTACCTGGCCCACTGGACCGCCGGCCGGATGCTGCTCGACGGCATGGGCCCATCCCTCTACCGCCCGAGTGCGCAGCTCGAGATTCAGGCCGGGCTCGCTGGGACCCAGGGCCACCTGGCGTGGTTCGTGTCCCCTCCGTTCGTGGCAGGCCTTTACGCGCCCCTGGCGGCTGTGCCCTACGCCGCCAGTGCCCTGGCCTGGACGGCGATCTCCGCCGGGACCCTGATCGCGTGCATCAGGCGCCTGGGTGCTTTCTGCGCGGGCCTGTGGGAATCGGAACGCCGTCTCGTCATCCTTGCCGTCGTCGCCTCGTACCCGGTCTTCGAGCTGCTGGGGGGCGGACAGGACTCGGCTCTGTCGCTCGCCGTCTGGATCGCCGGGATGCACTTGGCGTCACGCCAGCGCGATCTCGCGGCCGGCGCGGTCTTCGCCCTCGGTCTGATCAAGCCACAACTGGTGGTGTTGGTCCCGGTCGTGTTCCTGGTCCAACGACGCTGGCGCGCCCTGCTCTCCTTCGCGGCGACGGCGGCGGTCGTCACCCTGGGTGGCGCGGCTCTGGTCGGATGGCACGGCATCACGGGGTGGCTCGACGCGATCGGCAGCCCCCTGTACCAAGAGCAGGTGACCGTCGGGCAGTCCTGGAAGATGGCCAGCCTTCCCGCCCTGGCAACCGCTCTCGGATCGCCCCTGGGAACAGATCTGGCTTCGGGCTTGGGCTACGTCGTGGCGGCGGCCATGGGACTCGGGTTCGCCCTGTGGGCGGTCCGTAGCGGCAGTGGGAGCTCCGCCCTGCTGCCGGTGGCCCTGGCCACCACAGTTGCGGCTTCACCCCACCTCGTGCTCTACGACGCGGTGCTCTTCATTCCCGTGGTCCTCCTCCTTCTCGACAACACGGACACGACCAGAAGGGCCTGTATGCCGGCCGCCCTCGCCTTCGTGCTGGCTTGGCTTGCACCTGCGCTGCACGCGGTTGCTGGGAGGTCGGACGGGCTGCTCGGGCAGCTGGACGCGCCGTGGGTGGCGGTGCCGATAGCGCTCCTCTGGTGGCGGTCCTTCTCCTTGCCGGAGGCGGCGGCCAGTGGAGGCGCCGATGTCTGAACCCACATCTGGACCCGTAGTGGACCCCGCTGCCGGCCCGAAGCCAAAGAGGGGCCCCAAGCCGCCCGAGCCGTGGACCTGGACCGGTGCGGTCATGGCGATCGCGGTCGTCCTCGTCGGGGCGCTGGGAGTGATGGGCGCCGACCTCCTGTGGGCGGTAGCACTGGGCGACCAGATCATCCGGACCGGGCGTGTGCCCGAAGGGATTCCCTTCGCCTCGGCGCCCACGCACGGATGGCACAACCCCTTTGCCCTCGCAGAAGTCCTCCTGGCCGCACTGCACCGATTGGGGAACGGCGCCCTTCTCGCCACCCTCGTCGTGGCCGTCGCCGCGACCCTGGCTCTGCTCTCCCTGGGGATGCGAAAAACGGGAGCGTCGGACCGGTCCACTGCGCTGACTCTCATCCTCGTGCTGGGCGGCGGGCTCGCGGCCTTCCTCATCGTGCGGATCCAGCTCTTCGCACCAGCGCTCTTCGCAGCGCTACTCCTGGTGCTGCGCAAGGACCACGACGCCCCGTCCAACCGAGTCTGGCTAGCCATCCCACTTCTTGCTTTCTGGGCCAACCTCCATGGGACCGTCCTGGTCGGCCTGGCCGTCGCCGGCTGCTACCTCCTGTTCGGCCTGAGCCGTACGAGGCCTTGGTCATCCCTCCTGCTTGCGGTTGCGGCGGTCCTCGCGCTGATGGCGACCTCGGCCGGCATCTCCTACCCGGCATACGTCCGTGGGGCCTTGACCAACGCCGCCGCCCAGGGCAACGAGCAGATGTGGGCGCCTCTGTCCCTCCGGTCTCCTCTGGACGTGCTGTTCCTCGTTTCCCTGGCGGGCGTGGCCGTCCTGTACTTCCGCCGCCGCCGACCCCTGTGGGAGTACATCGTCGTTGCAGGCCTCGGCCTCGGCACCCTGCTCACGGCGCGCACCGGCTTCTGGCTGCTGATGTTTCTCGCCGCCCCCGCAGCGGCAGCACTCGCTCGCCCAGCCGCCAGTCGGATGCCGAGAGTCTCAGCTCGAGGGGCGGCCGTCGTGGCCGCCGTCGCCGTGGTGCTGGGAACAGGCGTGGCCGCCACCCGGGGCGAGGAGCTGCTCCCGGGCGCCGACTCGTCAGCTGTCAACGCCGTGGTCCGCCAGGCCGGGCACAGGCCCGTGCTCGCGGAGGCCCCGCTCGTCGAGGCCGTCGCCGCCGCGGGAGGCACCATCTGGGTGGGCAACCCGCTGGACGCCTTCCGCAAGGGCGACCAGACGGCATACCTCGACTTTGTCGCCGGCCGGCCGGGTGGTCGCGCCGCACTGGACCATGCCGAGGTCGTCGCCGTGCGGGCCCAAGAGCCCGCCGCCCGGCTGGTCGGTGCGGATCCGAGGTTCCGGCAGGTGTCCGAGGCAGGTGAGTGGCTGGTGTTCGAGCGAGTACGGTGAGGGGCTCTCCCGACGATTCACGGCAATCTCGCGCGAATGTGTGATGATGCTCGGCGGAAGATCACGATTGGGGAAAGGATTCCGTTCCGGTGAAGGGACGCGTACTCGTCGTCGATGACGACCTCGCACTCGCCGAGATGCTGGGCATCGTCCTGCGCAACGAGGGGCTCGAGGTCACGCACGTGCCCGACGGCCAGTCGGCTGTGCCCGCGGTGCGCGACGTCCGGCCCGACCTCGTGCTGCTCGACGTGATGCTTCCGGGGCTGGACGGCATGGAGGTATGCCGGCGGATCCGGTCCGAGTCCGGCGTCCCGATCGTGATGCTCACCGCCCGCACCGACACGGTCGACATCGTCGTGGGTCTGGAGTCGGGGGCGGACGACTACATCGTCAAGCCGTTCAAGCCCCAGGAGCTCATCGCTCGCATCCGGGCCCGCCTGCGGCGTGGCGACGAGCCGGAGCCCGAGCGGCTGGAGATCGGTGACCTGGTAATCGACGTGGCCGGCCACTCCGTCAAGCGCGACGGCAAGGCATTGTCGCTGACCCCGCTGGAGTTCGACCTGCTCGTGGCGCTCGCGCGCAAGCCGTGGCAGGTGTTCACCCGCGAGGTCCTGCTCGAGCAGGTCTGGGGCTACCGACACGCGGGGGACACGCGGCTGGTCAACGTGCACGTGCAGCGGCTGCGCTCGAAGATCGAGAAGGACCCCGAGCATCCTGAGATCGTCGTGACCGTACGCGGCGTCGGCTACAAGGCGGGTCCGGGCTAGGCCATGGCTGACTCCGCGAGGCCGCTGCGCAGGCCCGCGGCCGCGCTCCGCGACAAGGGCTCAGAGGCAGCTCGACACCTGCCGGCTTGGGCGCAGCGGGTCCGCGGGGTTGCGGTTTCGGCGGCTTCCGGGCTGGCTCGGCGCTGGCGGACCTCCCTGCAGTTCCGCGTGGTGACGACCACGATGCTCCTGGGTCTGCTAGTGGTGAGCCTGCTCGGGGCCTACCTCTACCGCGAGATCTCCAACGGCCTGGTGGAGGACCGGGTCGCGCGCGCGCAAGCAGAGGCCCTCGACCTCACCAAGGCCGCCCAGACGACGTTCGACTCGCTGCCGGCCAGCGACGCCGGCAAGCTGAGCGTCGATGCCTACACCACGGCGATGAAGGCTGCGCCGCCGGCCGGGGATGAGAGCCGGTTCGTCGTCCTCACCCGATCCCGCAGCAACACCAGTCCGACCGTCCTGGCCAACGTGTCATCTGGGCGGATCGGCCCGTCGCAGATCCCGGAAGACCTGTCGAGCGCCGTCAGCGCCGACCCGGCCCGGCAGCAGACCAAGGTGACAACGGTGGACCTCGGGTCGGGCGGGGGGGTGGTGCCTGCGGTGATCGTGGGCTCCCAGGTGCAGGTGCCGCTCGCCGGTCCCTACGACCTGTACTTCGTCTATCCCATGCAGCGCGAGGAGCAGACGCTTGGGCTGATCACCCGCTCCTTCGCCGTCGGCGGGTTCGCGCTCGTGCTGCTCGTGGGGGCCGTGGCCTGGATGGTCACCCGGCAGGTCGTGCACCCGGTTCGCCGCGCCGCTGTGGTCGCCCGCCGCCTGGCGTCCGGCCAGCTGAACGAGCGCATGTCCCTGAGGGGCGAGGACGACCTGGCCATGCTGGCCCGGTCGTTCAACGACATGGCCGACAACCTCCAGACCCAGATCCGCCAGCTCGAGGGTCTGTCGCGGGTTCAGCAGCGGTTCGTTTCCGACGTCTCCCATGAGCTGCGGACTCCGCTGACGACGATTCGCATGGCCGGCGACCTGATCTTCGACGCCCGTGACGAGTTCGACCCGACCGTCTCCAGGTCGGCCGAGCTGCTGCACAACGAGCTCGACCGGTTCGAGGAGCTGCTCTCCGACCTGCTCGAGATCAGCAGGTTCGACGCCGGCGCGGCCGCGCTCGACGTCGAGTCGATCGACTTGCGGGACACCGCGGCCCTCGTGGTGGAGTCGGCGCAGGCTCTGGCGGACAGCAAGGCGACGGTGCTCACGATCCATGCACCCAACCGCGCGTGCGTCGCCGACATCGACCCCCGCCGCGTAGAGCGAGTCCTGCGCAACCTTGTCGTCAACGCCATCGAGCACGGCGAGGGCCGCCCCATCGACATCCACGTGGCGCAGAACGACACGGCCGTGGCCATCCTGGTGCGTGACCAGGGCGTTGGTCTGCGGCCCGGGGAGGCGTCGCTGGTGTTCAACCGGTTCTGGCGAGCCGACCCGGCTCGGGCCAGGACCACGGGTGGCACCGGCCTGGGGCTCGCGATCGCGCTGGAGGACGCACGCCTGCACCACGGCTGGCTGCAAGCCTGGGGAGAGCCCGGGGTCGGGTCCCGCTTCCGGCTTACCCTCCCGAAGCACCCCGACGTCCCCATCGAGGTCTCGCCGCTGCCGTTGACCCCCGAGGCGGGTCGACCGTGATGCAGCCGACGCGACGGCCCGGTCTCTGGGCCTGCCTGACCGCCGCCGCCGTGATGGTCACCGGCTGCGGGGGCCTCGCCGCCGAGTCGTCGGTGCAGCCGGGGCTCCGGGTCGACGCGGGGGGACCGCCGGCGGGCCGCGTGCTCTACCCCGGGCCGGTGAACGGCATGACCCAGGAGCAGATCGTGCGGGGCTTCGTGCGCGCCGGCGCGGCGAGCGACGGCGACTACAGGAATGCCCGGCTCTTCCTGGCGGGCGGCCCGCAGAAGAGCTGGCGGCCGGACGCGGCGATCATCGTCTTCTCCGACTTCGCCGCCCTGACCACGACGCTGGTCGACGACACCACGGTGCGACTCCATGCTGAGGCGGTCGCCACGATCGACTCGAGCGGCCATTACACCCAGCTTCCGCCTGGGACCGTGGTCGACACGACGATGCGCATGGTGCAGGACCGGGGGCAGTGGCGGGTCAACTCGCTCAACGAGAACTTCGGACGCTGGCTGAGCGCTGCCGACCTCCAGCGCCTGTACCGGCCGTACAACGTCTATTACCTCGCGGGAAGTGGCAACCGTCGGCTGGTGCCCGACGTCAGGTGGTTCGCGCTGGACCGGCTCGCCACCCGCCTGGCCCGGGCGCAGCTCGAGCCGGTGCCCGACTACCTGGATGCAGCGGCCAAGTCGGCGATCCCCTCCGGTGCCCGGCTGACCGTCGACGCCGTGCCCGTGGAGGGCGGTGTCGCGAGCGTCGACCTGACGACGCCGCAGCTCGACTCCGAGCCGGCTACTCGGCAGAACATCTGGGCGCAGTTCGTCGCGACCCTGACCCAGGCTCCCGAGGTCCAGCGGGTGGCGCTCACCGTCGAGGGTGCTGAGCTGATGCCCGGCTTCTCGCAACCTCCTGCCACGGTCGAGGACCTGGGCTTCCCCACCATTCCCGAGCCCGAGCACGCCAAGCCCCTCCTCCGACGGAGCAACGGGCGAGTCATCACGATCGAGTCCTCCGCCCTGCTCGACCCGTCGACAGAGGGGCCGACCGGCACGGCCACGAGCTATCCGGTTCTCCCGTCCGGCTGGGTGGGAATGGCCGAGTCCCTGACCGGCCTGGAGATCGCAGCCGTGAGCGGAGACCGGAGCCAGCTGGCCCGCTGGCGTGGCGCCGACCGGATCGCGGTGCCGCCCTTTGCCGGGGGGCTGAGCCGGCCGGCATACGACCGCCACGACATGCTGTGGGTGGGCGGCATCGGCAGCGGCCGCTATGCGGCCATCCGGGTGTGGGCGATCAATGCCGCGGCCGACCCGTCGGACCGCCAGAACAGCGCGCCACGCCCCATTCCCGCTGACTGGCTCCGCCGACGGGTGGTCGCGTCGCTGAAGGTGTCTGCGGACGGGCAGCGGATCGCCGTCCTGTCGACGAACGCGAGTGGGGGCGACCCCCACGTGGACATCTCGGGGATCGTGCGAGCCCCCAACGGCATCCCGGAGCGGCTGAGCGGGCACCTGCGGGTGGGGGCCACGCTGACGATGGCGCGCGACGTTGTCTGGGTGGACGCGGTGACCGTCGCCATCCTGGGGCGCGTGAGCCCCCGCGACCCGGTCAAGCCCTACATCGTGCCGCTGGGTGGGCCGATGGACGAGTCGCTGGACCCGGTTGCGGGTGCGGTGACGCTGACCACCACGGGTGGGCCGCGCGGGCTGGTCGTGACCACCGACAAGGGCTCGATCGTGGTGCGCGCAGGCCGACGCTGGGTCGAGCTCGGCCAGGGTCTCGACCTGGCAGTGGCAGGCGTATGAGCGACACCACGGCGGCGAACCGCACCGGTCGGCGGCTGACGCTGTGGGACGCGATGAGGCATGGGTTGTGGATCAGCCTCGTCCCCATCGAGACGTGGTTCTGGCTGATCCAGCCGCTCGTACGGGGCGAAGTGGGCTGGGACTCACGGGCCTACTGGGGCGTCTGGCGCAACGGCATCTACTCGCACCCACCAGGCACTCTCGACGCCTTCAACTACTCCCCAGCATTCGCGCAGGTCATCTGGCCGCTGACCCTGCTGCCGTGGCCGGTGTTCTTGACCGTATGGTCGGTGCTGCTTGTGGCTTGTCTGGCCTGGCTCACCTGGCCGATGGGCCGAAAGTGGGGGCCGCTCGTCTTCGTGGTGTGCATTCCCAGCGCGATCACGATCGGGAACGTTGACGTCCTGTTCGGTGTGGTGGCGGCGTTGGGGCTTAGGAGTGCCGCCTTGTGGGTGTTGCCGGCGCTCACGAAGCTGGTGCCGACGATGGGCCCGCTGTGGTTTCTTGCTCGACGCGAGTGGCGGCCGCTCGTGAGGTCGGCCCTGGTGACAGCGGCAGTCGTGACGGCGTCGGTCGCGTTGGCACCGCATTTGTGGGCGGAGTGGGTCCAGTTCGTCCGTGGCGCTCCACCTCCTGCCGTGGGAGATCCCTACCTGCCGCTCTGGATCCGGGCGGGTGCGGCAGTCCTGCTGGTGGTCTGGGGGGCCCGCACGGAGCGCAGATGGACGGTTCCGGTGGCCATGGTCCTGGCATCACCCCTGCCCGGGCCGCAGACCCTCGTGATCCTGACCGCACTGGGCCGCCTTCGGGGCTCGAGCTTGCCCAGGGAATCAGCCGTCAGGGCTGAGCGGACCTCCAAAGCGTGAAGCCCTGAGCGTGGCCGACCCGGTGCCACCCGAGGCGTTCGCCCAGCGCCAGCCCGAGCGATGAGTCGTCGGGCAGCAGCGCCCATTGGGCCCCTGTGTCGGCGATGAAGCTCTGCCACCCCGGCTGCACTGCGACAGCGCTCTGGAACCGGCTGATCCAGCTCGCTGGGTAGATCTCCGACCGCAGGTCGAACGCCTCTTTGAGATCGGGCTGCGTCCACATCAACCAGCCGCTGAGGGCGTGGTCAGAGAGGATCGTCGACCCACTGGGGATAGCGTTGAGCCGGCTGGTCAGCGAAGTGGGCACCTTCGCAGGGGCGTGCGCCACGAGGGGCGCGAGCGCAAACGCCACGACCGTGGCCGAGAGGGCCATGAGACCCCACATCCGCAGCTCACGACGGCCCCATCGGGTTGTCGAGCGCTGGCGAAGAGCCTGCAGTGCCTCGGCGAAGAGGGGAGCCAAGAGGATCGCGC